>VFKT01000394.1 GCA_009885395.1 Deltaproteobacteria bacterium
CAGAAACAAGGGCTTGATTTTGCGGACGAAGCGGGGATGCGTCGGTTCCATGACGGGTCGTTGCCGGGCGAGGTGGTCGATCTGCCAATGCATCACGTTGCCGAGCAGGCGGGCCGCTTCGTCGTCGAGGTTGTGCCCGGTGGCGAGAACATTGCAGCCATGATCAATTGCGGCCTGATCGAAAAAATGGCGCTTGGCTGTGCCACACGCCGCGCAGGCTGGGCGTTTCGTCGCCCGGGCGAGATCCGGGACCGAGATCTGTTCGGCGCCCAGATCGGCGACCTCGAGACGGAGGCCGTGCTCTTCGGCAAACTGTCGGCAGACCTCAAGAGAATGCGCCGAGTAGTCGCCGATGCCCAGCGCCAGATGGAAGCCGATCGTCGAATAGCCCTGGCTGGCGAGGACATCCCAAAGCGCCAGGCTGTCTTTGCCTCCCGAAACGGCGACCAGCACAGAATCACCCGGCGCGAGCATCTTGAAACGCTCGATGGCACGGACCACGCGTCGCTCGAAGAACTGAAAGAAGCATTCCCGGCAGAAGGCCGAGTTATGGGCCCGGAGCTTCAGTTCGGCAGGACGCCGGCAGCGGGTGCATTTCATGCGATTCCAAGGCTCTTAGCCGCCGCTGACGACGGAGCAAATTTAGAGTTGATCGTCCTCGGCCAGCCCGGCGTCAGCCGTGAGCAGGTTCTTGCCGCGAATCACCAGAATCGTGCCTTCGAGGACGGCCAGTCGCTTCAGCAGGGTCTTAACACTCCGGACGCCTGAAAATTCGAGATCACGACCTTGTGGAGTGAGTCGGACTTTCACACGTGCCGGCTACCAGACCCTATGCGCTTGATCCACCTTGCATCCGGGGGTGGACTTCCGGATCATCGTAGCGCAACTCTCTCAAGGCAGGACGTGGGCAAGGCATGACGAAGAAAGAGGCGGGGGAAACGGCAGGCGCCGGGAAGGCTTCCGGTCGGCGACGAGGGTCGGGGTTCACGCTGCTGGCGGAATCAGCCGGCCAGAAGGAGTCGGCCGACGAGGAATTGCCGCGCGACGAGGCCGGCCGGGTTCGTATCAAGCGCCAATATGAGGACTTGCTCGGCGTCCGGGTCTCGAGGCTTGCCGGTCGGATCCTGAATCGCGAGCGGATCGACAAGGTGCAGGAGGGAATCTACTTCGTCTGCGCGGCGTGCCGGAAGGTGTGTCACAACCTCGACGACGGCTTGGTGGAAGACGCCCAGAACCAGAACAACCGTTGCCAGGCCTGTTCGTTGCCGATCCGCCCGCGGTCCTGAGGCCCGGCGCCGCGTCGTAAATCGGGATCAATCGGAATCCATCTCCTGCTCACTCTCCTGCAGCAGAGATGCCAAGGCATCTGCCGAGGGTAGATCGCTCAGGAGTTCCCACCAGAGTACAGGCGGGAGCTGCCGCATGGTTTTGAGCTCAGTGCTCTCCGGGTCGGGCCAGGAGAGGGCGTGGGCATGGAGTAGAAAGCCATCCTGCATGCCTGCCAGGCTTTGCCCGCCGTAGCGCGTATCGCCTAAAATCGGTAAACCAATACTTGAGAGGTGAACCCGTACTTGATGTCGCACCCCGGTCCTGGCGAGAACCTGGACCAAGGTCCATCGCCCCGTGCGGACCACCGGAAGGAGCGTGCTTCGCGCGCCGCGGGGGGCCCAGGCGGCGCGCCTCTTCCGACTCACTGGTCCGGGGGTTTCGTCAAGGAGAGGCATCTCAAAAGCGGGGGTCTCGACGACCATCCGTCGCTCAAGACGGCCCTCCACCACAGCGAGATAAGATTTGCCGATTTTGCCCCGACGCAGCGCGTGCCGGAGAGTTTCAAGGGCCGGGTTGGTTCTTGCTGCGAGGAGGAGGCCGCTGGTCCATTGGTCGAGCCGCTGAAACAGACCGCAATCTCCGGGGTGCCCGAGTCCGGCCATTTCGGGGAACCTCAACCCGATGCGCCGGGCCAGGCAATCGCCCTCGGGGTCTCGGCTTGCGGCAACGGTCGAGAGGCCGCGCGGCTTGGAGAGGACGAGCACCGTTGGGCTTTCGCAGAGCAGATCGGAATCCGGCAAAACGATTTCGCTGGGGCAGCGCGGCGGGAGTTCGATCCGCTGCCCCGGCTGTAGCGCAACACCCTTTTGGGCCGGGCGGCCGTCGATCAACGCCGCCGCGGCCAGCCTTGCCGCCGCGCGACGGCCGAGTTGCAGGCGCTCGGCCAGAAAACGATCGACCCTGAGCCCGGACTCGGCCGGCGAAACCTCGAGAGACCGGGTGTCCAGCCCACCCGGCTGCGCCGCAATGAATCCCTGTCGTGCGTCCATCGCGCTTCACCCTTAACTTCGCCACCATGCCGGGCGCCAAGCGGGCAAGAGAACCCATGATCGCACGGCCTGATACGGCTGGAGGGGGGCATAAGGTGACGACCGGTGAAGACGTGGCGGAGTCGTGGTTTGGGGCAGGCCTGGCGGCCCGATTCGGGCGTTGGCTGGGAGCCTCCATTGAAGTGGCCGAAGCGGACCTCCGCCCGCTGCGGGCCTCGGCGGCGTCGGACGTCACGATTTATATCCTTCATCGACGATCCTGGGCCGATCTGCTGGTAGTTTCGAGCCTGCTCGGCCGTGCCGGTCTCGCCCTTCCTGAGTTTGTCGCCGGCTTCTCGCAGCCCTTGCAGGGCCCGCTGCAAGCCTTGTTTGACGGATTTCGTCTCCGGATCAGCAAGCGGGCGCCGGCCGCGCTTGGTGAGGAAGATGCGTTGCGTCGGCTGCAGCCCGGAAGCTCGGCGATTGTATTCCTGCGAGCCCCAACTGGCCGGGCCTCGGGTCGGCGGGATCGTCTCGATGCGGCCCGGCCGGGTGCCAGGCTGGTCGCTGAATTGGTTGCCGCTGTGCGGCGGGACGGGCGAGCCGTGCGCCTGGTGCCGGTTTCGGTGTCGCGCGGCCGCGTGTTCCCGCGGCGAACGGCACGGGCGGCCGCAGCCTACGCTCTGCACCAGAGCCCGGGCGATCTGCGTCGGCTCTTGACCTATGCCCTGGCCAGGCGGGACCTGCATATGGTTTTTGGCCGGCCGATTGACCTTGGATCTGCCATCGCCAGAAGTCGTGATCTCGGCGCCGACAAGGTTGCACGTCGTCTCGTGCGCCACGCCCAGACCGAATTGGCCCAGGATCAGCGGCGCCTCCTCGGGCCGGTACTACGGCCGCGTGAGGTTCTCGCTGAATCAATTTTTGATAGCGCCGAAATGCAGGCGGCGCTGCGTGAGATCGCAGCCCGACGGGGGACCTCGGAACGGAGCGTCACCAGAGAGGCTCGCCGTCATTTCTGGGAGATGGCGGCCAATCCGAACGGGTTTGCTTTCGGTCTCGTCGAGAAGGTGTTTCATCAAATCTGGAAGCGGGCTTTCAGCGGCGTCGAAGTGCTCGGGCTCGATCGTGTGATCGAGTCGGTGCGCCGTCATCCCGTGGTGCTGGTTCCCTGTCACCGCAGTCATTTCGATTATTTGGTCTTGTCGTACCTCTTCCGCGAGAACTTCCTTTCGCCGCCCCATATCGCTGCCGGGATCAATCTTTCCTTCTTTCCGGTCGGGGCTTTGCTGCGTGGTGCCGGGGCGTTCTTCATCCATCGATCCTTCGGTACCGACGAACTCTATCGCCTGGTCTTCGAACGCTACCTCGGTGCCTTGATCCGGGAGGGCTACACGATGGAGTTCTTCATCGAGGGTGGACGTTCCCGGACGGGCAAGATGCTGCCGCCAAAGTTGGGTATGCTCTCGGCGATCGTGCAGGAGTTCGTGCGCAGCGGACGGCGCGATCTTCAACTCGTCCCGGTGTCCATCCACTATGGGCGAATTGCCGAGGAGACGGCGTACGGGGCCGAACTCGCGGGCGGTTTCAAGCAGAAGGAGAATTTCAGCGCACTGCTCCGTGCCCGCAGCGTGCTGACGCAGCGCCACGGGACGGTTTACGTGACCTTCGCCGAGCCGATCTCGCTACGCGAGGCCATCGGCGACCGCTTTCCCCGCCTGGCCGAGATCGCGACCCAGGATGTCGAGGCCGAGGACAGCAAGCGCTTCGTTCAGAAGCTGGGATTGCGTCTGGTACGCGAGGTCAATGCAGTCGCCGTGGTTGGCGCGACTTCGCTCTCGGCCACCGTGCTGCTCTCGGCTCCTTCGGGCCGCCATGGCCGCGCCCAATTCCAGGGCGACGTAAGGCTGCTGGCTGAACTTCTTCGTTGGCAAGGGGTCACGTTCACCCCCGCTCTGGAGCGGAATCTCGGTGCTGCCGACTTCGCCGAGGTGGTGCTCTTCCTCTCTTCGGCAGGGCTGATCGAGGTGCTTGCCGAGGGTGCGGTGGAGAGCTTGCGCATCCCCCCGGGCAAGCGCCCTGCGCTCGATTTTTACAAGAACACCTGCATTCATCATTTTCTCGTTCCGGCGCTGGTCGCCGAAGCTTGGCTCCGGCGTCGCTCGCGCGATCAACTCGGTACCGAGGTGGCCTGGTGGCTTGATCTCTTCCGCTGGGAGTTTCCGCTCCCGGAGAAGACCCTTGTCGGCCGCGAGGTTGATCGCCTTGCCGATTTTTTGCTGGCGCATGGCGCCGCGTTCGACGAAGCCCCGCCCGTCAACCCGCCGCCGCTCGTGCGGGCGCTCTCCGGCATCCTTGAAAGCCTTCGCGAGGCCTATTGGATCGCGGCCCGCACGGTCCAGCGGCTCGACGGTGAAGGTCTGCCCGAGAGTCAGCTCGTGGCCCGCATGAAACGTCATTTCGAAGCAGCCAGCCTGCTCGGCGAAGTGGCTCGGCCGGAAGGCGCCAGCACCGCTGTGCTGCGCAATGCGATTGCGCGCTTGATTGAGATCGGAGCGCTCGAGATCCGGCCGGGCAAGGCGGGTCGGGACCGGGTGCTCGGCGCTGGCCCGG
>VFKT01000358.1 GCA_009885395.1 Deltaproteobacteria bacterium
ATGCACGCCTTGCGACGGCTCAGCCCGAAGCGGCGGCGTCGGCGGTTTCGTCGCGATGAAACAGAAACCGGTTGCAGCCGGGGCATTTTTGGATCGCTTCGCCGCGCAGAAGATCGTTGGCGAGTTGCGGGCGCAAGCGCATCCGACAGCCCATGCAACTGCCGTCCCGCATCTGAGCGACCGCCAGACCGGCGCGACGCTGGCGGATTTTCTCGTATTCCTGCCGCAGTGCCGGCTGAATCAGGCCGGCAAGCCGCTCGCGCTCGGCGCTATCGGTGGCAATGTCTTTCTGGAGTTCAGCAATCTCGTCGTGGGCACGCTTCGTCAGGGCTTCGTTATCGGTTTCGCTGGCGGCGAGTGCGGCTTCTTCCGTGCCGAGTGCCGCGTCGGTGGTCTCGCTCTGCTCGAAGATGCCGAGCAACTCTTCTTCGTGGCGAGAGAGGCCTTCCTTGAGCGACTCGATCTCGCGTTGTGCCGCGTCGAGTTCGCGCTCGTTGCGGATGCGGTCGATGCGCATCCGACCATCCTTGAGACTGCGCTCCTTGGCCAGGATCAGCGCCTCCAACTCGCGGCGGCGGGTCGCGGCCGCGTTGGAGGAACTGCGCATCGCTTCCACCGAGGTGCGCTGACCGGCGAGCTCGATTTCTTTGCTCTCAAGCTCGGCCTGACAATCGGCGATACGCTGGAGAAGGCTGCGATGGCGGCTATCGATCTCCTGAACTCCAACCAAGGTTTCGATCGTGCCGGCCGTCAAAATACCTCCAAAAACAACAAGAGTCCTCTCTCTACGCAACCACCCGACCACCTGCAATGCGGCGTCGGTTCAAAACTCCTCGGGCTCCCAGGACCCATCATTTGCGTCATCCTCCGACCCGAACACCGGCTCGTCCCCGGGATCAAGATCGAGGAAGCCGTCGTCGCTTGCCGCAGCCGGTTCGGGCAGAACGCTGGCCACCGGGGCCTGCCGAAGGACAAGGGCACCCTCGCGGGCTCGCGAAGCACCCTCGCGAACCGACGAGGCACCCTCGCGAACCGACGAGGCACCCTCGCGTACCGACGAGGCACGATCGCGGCGCAAGGCATCGAGCGTCTGCTCGACCTCGGCCGCGTCCCCGCGCGCCTGCGCCGTCCGCAGCCGCTCGATCAGAAGCTGGCGGTCGCGACGCACCGCCCGCTCGGCCCTTCGCGAGAACCACTGCTCGCCAGCCTCGGCCATCTCCTCTTGCCCCCCGCCCTGAACCGCCAGACGCCGCGATACACGCTCGGCCATCGTCGGCGGCAGCTCGACCAGCATTTCCGCTGGTTCGAATACGCCGGGCTCCTGATGTCGGTCCAAGATACGCTCGAGGAGGGCCCGGAGGGCCGGGTCCGCGATTTCGAGCGCGATATCCTCCTCTCGCACGCGGACGGCGATCCCGGGATGGCACAGGGCAAGCTCGACGATTTCGGCCTCCGACGAAAAATTGATTTGTGTACCGGTGGTGCAAAAGGCGGGACGCGACACGGCCCCGCTTTGGCGCCCGGGTTCGTCCCGCCTGGTTGGCGCCAGCAATGCTGCCGGCGACACACCAAGACGAAACGCAGCCCCGCGCACCAACTTGTCGCGTACCCGTGGCTCCTGCACACGCGGCAGTAATTCGGCCATGCGCTGCGCGGCGCGGGTCTGCTCGCGCAGGCCAGATCCCGGCGGCGCAATATCATCGAGAAAAATATCGGCCAGCGGTCGGGCCGCGGCAAGCGTCGCCTCGAGTGCCGGCAATCCGCCGGCACGGACGAGTGTGTCGGGGTCTTCGCCAGAAGGCAGGAACACCGCCTCGGGCCAAAGATCGACCTGATCGACGCAAAGCGGAAAAACCCGCAAAGCGGCGCGTCGGCCGGCCTCGTCACCGTCAAAACAAACCACGATGCGCTCGGCGAAGCGCCGCGCGAGGCGGAGTTGGTCCGGAGTCACCGCGGTGCCGAGCACAGCCGCCACCTCGCCAAGTCCGGCTTGCGCGAGAGCCACGGCATCCATGTAGCCCTCGACCAGAACCACCCGCCCACGGCTGCGCACCGCATCGCGAGCGATGTCAAGGCCATAGAGGTGGTGCCCCTTCCGGTAAAGCGGAGTTTCTGGAGTATTGATATATTTCGGGCCCGGTTCATCGGCGATCAGCCGACCACCAAAGCCAACGATTCGACCGCCAAGCGCACGAATCGGAAAAACCAGGCGATGGCGGAAAAGCGGCACGGGGCGGCCTTCGCGGCCAGCGCGCAACAGCCCGCTCGCCACCAGATCGCGCCGCGCGGCGCCCCGCTTCTCCAGCTCTTCGACCCAGGCTTCGCCCGGAGCAAAGCCGATGCCGAAGCGCTCGACCGTCTCGCGCGAGAGACCACGCTTCTCGAGATAGACCCGCCCGGGCTCGCCGCGGGGGGATGTGGCCAGCACCTCGGCAAACAACCTGCCGGCAAGTTCGTTGACCTCGGCCAGCCGGTCGAGTCCCTCGGCAGCCCGGCTGGTCTCGGGGATCTCGACGCCGCAGCGGGCCGCTAGTGCGCGCGCCGCCTCGGGGAAGGTGGTCCCCGTCATGCGCATCACGAAGGTAAAGGCATTGCCGCCGGCGTTGCAGCCGAAGCAATGGAAGAAGCCTCGTTCGGGATTGACGTTGAAGGAGGGCGACTTCTCCTGATGGAAGGGGCAGAGCCCGAGAAAGCCACGTCCGCTGCGCTTGAGCGCAACGTGCTCGCCAATGATTTCGGCGAGGTCGACCCGGCGCTTGATCTCGTCGAGGATCGCTTCCGGGATCTCGGCCATCTCTCCTGCAACGATCGCCACGGCTGGCGAACTCGAGGGTACCCGGCCGGCCCACGCGCGTAAACGCGCAGAACCGGCCAGTGCACCAGGGGGCAAGACGCATCAGGCCCGTTGCGCGCGCCGAAGGGCACGCTTGCGGGCTGCAATCGTCTTTTTCTTCTGTCGGATACTTGGTTTTTCGTAGTGCTCGCGTTTGCGAAGTTCCGACAGGATACCGGATTTTTCGCACTGCTTTTTGAAGCGCCGAATGGCGCCCTCGAGCGGTTCATTGTCTCGTACGCGAATTCCAGGCATTTGCCTTGAAAGTCACCCCCCTTCAGGTGGAGGCCGTAGTGTCGGCAACGGGAGCCCCGCCGTCAACATGGACCCCCGTACTGGCACTCGGCGCTTTCACTTGGCACGCTTGCTGACCTTGGCCCCGATCACAGACAGCAGACACCCGGTTCCTGCGCCCGGCCCGAGAACCAGCCGGTCCCGGGTCCGGAAACCTTCAGCATCCGTACTCAAAGGCCCGGACTCGTCTCCAACGAACCCCTCGCCGGGGGCGAAAAGCCGAACCCCTCGCCGCACTCCAGGTGCAGGCCCGGACGCGCCTCTCGGGAGCCCCTCGCCGGGGGCGGGCGAGGCGGCGAGCGACCTCTGGGTCCACGTCTGCATCGAAGTCCCCACCACCGCCGCCGAAAGCGTCGGGGCCTTGCTGATCGAGCTTGGTGCCCCAGGCGTGATCACCGGACAACGCAATTTGCGCCGCACACGCCCCGGCGCGCAAGCCCGGCGAGCCACGGTCGAAGCCTGGTTCCCGGCCCCAAACCCGCGCCGACAGCTCGCTGCCCGGATTCGGAAAGGCTTGCGCGGATTGATCCCGATGCATCCGGCGCTGGCCGCGGCCGTGCCCACCTGCGAGCCTTGGCGTGACCCCGGCAACCCCCTCGCCTGGCGCGACCACTTCCCGCCGCTCAAGGTCGGCAAGCGCCTGTTGATCGCGCCCACCTGGCGCAACGTCGATCCCGGAAAACGCCACCTGCTCGAGATCGATCCGGGACTGGCCTTCGGCACCGGCCACCATTCGACGACGCGCGGCTGCCTGCTCGAAATCGAACGCCTCTCCGAAGCGGCAAACCCAAAATCCATTCTGGACGTCGGCTGCGGCAGCGGCGTGCTGGCCCTGGCCGGACACCTGCTCGGCACCCGACGGATCGCTGCGGTCGACACCGATTCGCTAGCTCGCGAGGCCACTCTCGAGGCCTTCGAGCGCCATGGTGTACGCGGCTTTCTGGTGGGTTCGGACGTCAAGCGGCTGCGCAAGACCTTTGATCTGGTGGTCGCGAACCTCTTCGTGGATTCGCTGGTTGAACTCGCCCCAATACTTGCTGCGCGGACCCATCCCGGCGGGCATCTCGTGGTCTCGGGCCTCCTCGACCGCCAGGCCCCTCAGGTGCGCAGCGCCATCGAGGCGCAAGGGCTGGTGCTGGAGCGGCGACGGCGCTTGCGGTGCTGGGTGGTGCTGACCTTCGTGCGGCCGCAGGCCAAACGAGCGACCCGAAGCAAAGGCGGCAGCTCTCGCGCATGAGTGGCGCCCGCTTCTTCGCCGAACGCGACCCGGACGATGCGACGCGGGCATGGCTTGACGAAGATGCGACCCGCCACGCCCGAGCGCGCCGGCTGCGCCTCGGTTCGGTGGTCGGTGCGATCCTCGGCCCCGGGTTCGAGCAGGAAGCGGAAATCGTCGCCTTCGAGCGTGGCCGCACCTCGCTTTCCCTGCGCGCCCAGCGCTCGCCAACGGAGGCGGATCCAAGCGACGAACTGATCCTCGTCCTCGGCCACGCCGACCCCGCCCGCACCGATTTTGCCATCGAGAAGGCAACCGAACTCGGAGCCACTGCTGTGGTCCTCTTTCGCGCCGCGCGCAGCCAGTCCCCGCTTCCTGCGGCGTCGCGCCTGGCGCGCTGGCAGCGGCTGATGCGCTCGGCGTGCGAGCAATGCGGGCGCACCTCGCTGCCAGAACTGCAGGTTGCCGAGGATCTCGGCGGCGCGCTGCAGGCGCTTCCCTCCCGCTGCGCGGTGTTTGGTTTCGACCAGCAAGGTCAGCCCTGGAGCCGTGCCCTCGCCGGACGCTCTGCGGCAAGGGCCGCGGTGATCGGTCCCGAGGGCGGCCTCGACGAGAGCGAGTTGCAGCGGTTGGCCGATTTCGGGGCGACCCTGGTTTCCCTCGGGCCGCGCTGGCTGCGCTTCGAAACGGCGGCGGCAATTGCGTTGGGCCTGCTCGGAAAGGCCGGAGGCGTCGGGCCTTAGTATCTCCTTTGCGGCCAAGTGCCGCGCCGAATATGGCCCGGGGATCGCCAGCGCCGGGCGAGCGGCCATCCCGACCCGACGCTGGCCGCCGAGGGCCGCATCTGGCACGAGCGCAAAGCAGGGAGACGAATCGCATGGCCGCGCAGCCGCTCAAAATTGGTTATTTGATGGACCCGCTACCGGGGATCGACATCGACAAGGATTCGACCTTTGTCCTGATGCTGGAAGCGCAACGCCGCGGTCATGAGATCTTCTACGCCGCAGCCGCAGATCTCGCGGTGCGCAGCGGCACCACTGAGGCCCGGCTCTGGCCGGTCGAAGTCCGCCGTAGCCGCGGCGACCATTTCACCCTGGGTGAACCTCGGCGGCGACCGCTGGCCGAACTCGATGTGCTTTTCCTGCGCAAGGATCCGCCCTTCGATATGGCGTTTTTCTTCGATACGCAGTTGGTCTCGCTCGCCGGTGCTGGCCCGCTCTTCGTCAACGACCCGCGCGGGCTGCGCGAGGCCAACGAGAAGCTCTACGCGCTCCGCTTTCCCGAAATCGTGCCCGAAAGTCTGGTCACGTCCGACCCCTGGTTGCTGCGCCAATTCATGGCCGATCTAGGCGGAGAAATGATCATCAAGCCACTCGATGGCTGCGGTGGGGCCGGGGTTTTCCATCTGCGCGAGGGCGACCGGAATCTGAATGCAATTCTTGAAACCACCACCGCCGGCGGCCGACGACTGATGGCGCAGCGCTATGTCCCGGAGGTCCGTCGCGGCGACAAGCGCATCATCCTGATCAACGGCGAACCCAGGGGTGGCGTCCTGCGGGTACCCAGCGAAAACGAGAGCCGCTCGAATTTCCACGTCGGTGGCTCGGCCTTGAAGACCGAATTGACAACGCGCGACCTTGAGATCTGCGCCCGGATCGCGCCCGACCTCGTGCGCGATGGGCTGATCTTTGTCGGCATCGACGTGATCGGCGACTGGCTCACCGAGATCAATGTGACCAGCCCGACGGGTATTCAAGAGATCAATGCCCTCGACGGCGTTTGCCTCGAGGCCGAAATGATCGACTGGGTGGAGCGTCAGGCCTCGCGGCTCCCGCCCGCGGCCAGCGCCTTGGCCGACCAGAGACGTTGAAGGACCGCTCGGGCTCCGGTATCCCCGGCGGCGACCGGCTAGATAGCTCAGTTGGTAGAGCAGCGGACTGAAAATCCGCGTGTCGGCGGTTCAATCCCGCCTCTAGCCACTTCAAAGCAGGACAGCGGACCGGCACCGCACCCATCAAACTTCATGCCGCGAGTACCGCATTTTTTATCGCGCGCGCCTCGAAGAATTTTCTATCGAGAGGCTTGTGCGGCTTTTCAACGGGCTCCACCACGACGTGCGCATGGTCGTCGAGAGCCGGGATAGGCGCCGCCGGGGCCGGCTGGTTGTCGAAGCTGCCTGAAGAAATGGGGCCGCCCGCGCTCAGTGGCGGTCGAGATGGATTGCGATGCCGATCAGTCCGTAGTGGGTATCGAGTCCGCGGTTGTCCTCGTAGATGCCGGCGTTGGACATATGCCGGTAGCGGTACATCAGGCTGATCGCGGTGGTGCGGTTCAAGAAAAAATCCACCCCGACTCCGCCGGTCTCAGCGAACTGGAAGGCGCCACCGGTCGGGTAGCCTTGCAGATTTGTGACCAGGAGGCCGATCGCCGCCTGGACGAAAGGCACCACCCGCTGGCCGCCATCCCAGGCGAGTTCCACACCGAGCGGATTGACGCCGACTTCAAACGCGCTCGGGCTCGCCATGATCCCGGCCGCCCAGGCCTCGCCCAGCCAGTTGAGCCGGAGCTGCGCCTTACCAAGAACCGAGTTGATGGCCTCGGGCGCCCGCCATTGAAGCTGTGCCATCACGGGCACAAGTTGCGGGTCCAAGGGCGACGATTGCCCGAACCCGGTCAGCACGGCGATTTTGTCGGGCAGGGCTTCGGCCCCGCCAGGCCGCGCCATCCCGGTCACGAGGAGCAGCGCGAGAACGCCGGTCGCCGCGAAGGACGGCGCCCGGGGGGATCGAGGTTTCATCTCGCTCCCCTATGGCCACGACCCGATTCGTTCAAGCGGCGCAGGCAACCGACCTGCCCGCTGCTATGCTCGGACCTCCGCCTCCGGCGCCAGAGGGAGACTCAAGATGAAACACAGACGACTTGGACGAACGGGCCTAATGGTCTCGGAAATCTGCATGGGGACCATGACCTTTGGTTCGATGGCCGATGAGGCCGAGAGCCATCGCATCCTCGATCGCGCCATCGAAGCCGGCATCGATTTTCTTGACGTCGCGGAAATCTATCACGTGCCGCCGCGCGCCGAATACGCCGGTGCCAGCGAAGAAATCGTCGGCCGCTGGCTGAAGGGCCGGGCGCGCGATTCAATCGTAGTCGCAACCAAGGTCTGCGGGCCGGGGGGCGGCTGGTTCCTCTCTCCGGTGCGCTCCGGCCGAACCGCGCTCGACCGCCACCATATCATGCGGGCCTGCGAAGCCAGTCTTGACCGGCTCGGCACCGATTATATCGACCTCTACCAAACGCATTGGCCCGAGCGCGATTTGCCAATCGAAGAAACGCTCGAAGCCCTCGACCGTTTGATCGAGTCGGGCAAGGTGCGCGCCGTCGGCTGCAGCAACGAAACGAGCTATGGCTTGACAAAAAGCTTATGGGCCGCGCAACTCGCCGGCACGACGCGCTACGAGACCATCCAGAACAATTTCAGCCTGCTCAACCGGCGCTTCGAGGACGAGCTGGCGGAAGTCTGCCGCCGCGAACGGGTGAGCTGCCTGCCCTACAGCCCGATCGGTGCCGGTGTACTTTCGGGGAAATACCAGGACGGTGCTTTTCCTGCGGATTCGCGTTTTGGCCGCTACCGGGGCAATGACCCCCGCACCGAAACCATGACGTGACGCTTCGTCAACGAACGCACGCTCGGCGCCACCGCGCGCTTCATGGAGGTGGCCCGCGAGGCCGGGCTCGATCCGGTCACGCTGGCCGTCGCCTGGACGTTGAGCCATGATTTCGTTGGCTCGACCATCATCGGCGCGACGCGTGTGTCCCAGCTCGATGCCTCGCTGGCGGCGGCCGGGCTGGTGTTGCCCGCCGAGGTGCTGGCCGCCTGCAACCGCGTCAGTCGGGAGTTGCCCTACCCTCTCGGTTGAGCGGGAGCATCGCCCCGTCAGGCGCCCTCGGTACCCCAACGCGGGGGCGGAAACGGAGAAAAAGTAAAGACCGTCCCACATACTGGGACGATCTTCACTTTATTTATAGACGGACGAGGCCCGGCGCTGTTATTGACTAGGAGAGCCGGGGGAAAAATCGGTTTTCCCCCGAGTCACAAAGCCGTTACAGGAGAAATCTGATGCTGCAAAAAAAGACAAGTC
Source organism: Deltaproteobacteria bacterium (assembly GCA_009885395.1). Classification (GTDB taxonomy): domain Bacteria; phylum Desulfobacterota; class Binatia; order UBA12015; family UBA12015; genus SXLG01. Next base: position 8,486 of record VFKT01000358.1, read on the forward strand.
TTCTTCCATACACAATTTTTCTCTGGCTGTTGCTATCTGCGGCCTTCCTTGGGGGAGCAACGCCGGATGTCGCCTCGGCCGGGGCTTATATATGTGGCGATGGCTACCCGGCGATTCCTATAGAGGCCTGTGACGACGGCAACACCGCCGACGGTGACGGTTGCAGCAGCATTTGCGAAATTGAAAACGGCTGGACCTGTACGAACCCGGCGGGGATCGTCGCTAGCGGCTCCGTGTGCGTCCCGACGGCGACGCCAACCCCGGAGCCCACCGCGACGCCAACCCCGGAGCCCACCGCGACG
>VFKT01000304.1 GCA_009885395.1 Deltaproteobacteria bacterium
CCCCGGATCGCCGCCTCGCGGCGTCGGCTCGCGGCGACGATTCACCAGAAACGGCCGCCAAAGGCTTGGGCACCGGGAAATCTGCTCACTCTCTGAGGCCAGATTTCGGCCGCGAGCCCGGCCCCCCTTGACTCGGCTCCGCGAAAAGGCGAAGAAAAGACGAATGTCCTCCTCGCTCCAGCCCGGCCGCGGCACCTTCGCCCGGCCCGAGAATCGTTTCGCTTCGAGCCGCGTCGTGGCCGACGATTTCTGCGAGCCCGCGCCCTCGGGCGAAGCCACCACCCCGATCCGCACAGCCCAGGTTGCCGACGCCACGCGCAGCATTCTCTCCGACAACGCAAGCCCCGATATTCCGTTCCGCTTCTCGCTCAACCCCTATCGCGGCTGCGAGCATGGCTGCATCTATTGCTACGCCCGGCCTAGCCACGAGACGCTCGGCTTCGACGCCGGGCTCGATTTCGAGACCCGCATCCAGGTCAAGCGTGACGCCCCGAAACTGCTACGGGCCGCCCTCGCACGAGCCTCGTGGCAGCCCGAAACCATAGCGCTCTCGGGCAACACCGATTGCTACCAACCGCTTGAGCGTCAGCTTGAAATCACCCGTGACTGTCTCAAAGTGCTGGCCGAAGCGCGCAATCCAACCTCGATCATCACGAAATCCGCGCTGGTCACGCGCGACCTCGATGTGCTCGGCGAGTTGGCCCGCTTCGGCGCCGCCGAGGTGCGCATCTCACTCACCACGCTCGACCCCGCCCTCGCACTGAAGATGGAGCCCCGCGCCTCAAGCCCCGGGCGCCGGCTCGACGCGATCGCCAAGCTGCGCGCGGCCGGCATTCCCGTCGGCGTCATGCTCGCGCCGATCATTCCGGGTCTGAACGATGAAGAGATCCCGGCATTGCTGCGCGCGGCGCGCCGGGCGGGGGCGCGCTCGGCCGGCTGGCAACTCTTGCGCTTGCCCCCGCCTGTCGATCGGCTCTTCGAAGATTGGCTGACCCGCATGCTGCCCGAGCGGCGCCAGCGTATTCTCAGCCGCATCCGCGATACCCGCGAGGGTCAACTCAGCGACTCGGCTTTCGGTCGGCGCATGCGCGGCACCGGCATCTACGCCGGGCAGATCGCGGCCTTGTTCCGTACCTGCGCCCGCCGCGCCAGCCTCGACACGCCGCTGCCCGCACTCGACGCGAGCCATTTCCTTCGACCCAGCGGCGATGGGCGGCAACTCCGCCTGCTGTGACCCGGAATAGGTGGCCGACGTACCTGCGACGTAGCGTCCAGCGGCGATGGGCGGCAACTACGCCTGCTGTGACTCAGCATCGACCGGGCGCTATGAAAAATCCAGGAATCGATCGCCGTGAGCCTGAAAGCCGAAACATCCCCGCGCCTGATCCAGCTCACGCCCGATATGCCGGTCTGCCAGCAGGACCTGCCGCTGGATTGGTACCAGCCGGAATTCCAAAGCTATGCCGAGGAATACCTGGCCCTGCCCGACCGCCGCGCCGCGACCGTCCTGCCCTGGATGGACCATTACATCCAGCCCGCCCTCGACCATTTCGGGCCGAGCCTGATGCTGCTCGCGCATTATTATATGGGCGGCGCGATCGTGAAGCTGGTCGAGCGCTACGGTGGCCGCATCGCCGACTCCTACGAACTGGCATTGAAGGCCCGCGAGAACCCCGAGGCCCGCGTCATCGTCGAATCGGCGGTCCATTTCATGGCCGAATCGATCGCCATCCTGGCGCGACCCGATCAAGAGGTCTGGATCACCAATCCAAAATCCGGCTGCACCATGGAGATGATGGCCAAAGAGCATATGCTCGAGCCGGCCTTCGACGAATTGCAGAGCCGCTACGGCGACGATCTGCTGGTGGTCGCCTATATGAATACCTCGGGGCGGGTGAAGGCGCTGGCCGGACGCACCGGCGGCGCCATCTGCACCAGCTCGAATGCCCGCGCGGTGGTCGGTTGGGCGCTTGAACAAAACCGCCGCATCTTCTTCGTCCCCGACCGCCACCTCGGCGAGGTGGTCGCCGGCTGGCTTGGGCTCGCTGGCGACGATCTCTACCTCTGGCCGGGCGGTCTTGAGGGCGGTCAACAAACGATCGGCAGCCTCCCGGCGGCCGATCTTGCCCGACTCGACCGCTCGCGGATGATCCTTTGGGGCGGCTTCTGCGGTGTCCATACGGTTTTCCGTCCGCAGCATGTGCGCTGGTGGCAAGAGCGCGGCTACCGCGTGCTGGTCCACCCCGAATGCCCGAAAGTTGTGGTAGACGTGGCCGACGGCGCCGGTTCGACGCGCTACCTATGGAACGAAATCATGTCGGCGGCGCCCGGCAGCCGGGTCGCGATCGCGACCGAGGGCCATTTCGTGCGCAACGCCCGCGAGCAGGCCGCCTTGCGCCAGGTCGAAGTGGTGAACGTCGCCGACATCCCGACGCCCGAGTTCTCGAGCATGGGTTGCGGCTGCGCGACCATGTCACGCAACGACCCGCCGCATCTGGTCGCCATGCTCGACCTGCTGCGCCAAGGCCGTGCGCCCGAGTTGAACCGGGTGCTGGCCGGCGACGTGGTCGACGAAAGCAGCGCCCGTCGCGAGCGCTTGCGGCCTGGCGAACGCGAGCTTGTCGCGGCGCAGGCCCGCGCGGCGCTGGAGCGGATGATCGAGATCACGTCACGCGCCGCGAGTTGAGCCTCATGCGCCCGGGGCTGGCGAGTCTCAACCCGCCAACGCGGTGATCCGCGCCGCGATGTTCGCGGCATCCAACCCCTGGTGCGGCATCTGCTCCCAAAGCCCGCCACAACCTTCGCGATGCGTGCCCAGGCTCGCGTACTTCGGCGTGTAGCCGCGCTCAAGCAGCCAGGTGCCCATCCGCGAGCCAAGCCCGGTCGCGCGGCTCAAGCCCTCGGCCACCAGCACGAAGCGCGACGAGCCGATTCGTTTGAGCGCCGCTTCATCGACCACATTCAAGGTGGGCTTGTTTATCAGGCCGACATCAAGACCTTTTTCACGAAGCTGCTCGACGGCATCCAGCGCGCGATAGAGCGTCTCGCCAAAGCTCACCACCCAACCGTCGCGGCCCTCACGCACCACCTCGTCGCGGCCCGGCTCGAAGACATAGCCGTCCCCGTGCAGCAGACTCCCATCGGCCCGCAACAAATCGGGAACCGGCGAGCGGTTGGAGAAAACAAAACGCAGGCCCGGATCGCCAAATACACGCTCGAC
>VFKT01000078.1 GCA_009885395.1 Deltaproteobacteria bacterium
CTCGGCCCGGTCGGTCTCCGAAGAGGTCTTTCGAACGGGAGCGAAGCGTGGAGCGGGACTCTTCGCAGCCGCTTTACCTCCGGGCAGCTCCGGTTCCCTCATCGGGACGACACCACGGCAGGCTCTTGAGGGCGCGGGTCTGAGCCCCCTCTGCCTGGATTTTGATCAATGGTCATGTGGATTTCCCTTCAGTTGAGCTGAAGAACACTCGGACACTCGCCTGAGAGGTGTTCGTTCCCAGCGAACAATGTTTGTTTTGAGGAAATTTTCTTCGTTTCTGAGAAAAAAATGGATTCGCGATCTGTTCAGCGGATCGCAGCACTGAGGTTCCCCAGAGAAAGTAGACATCAACCAGGCAGCCGCTTAGGTGCTGGAGAAGGGAAGTTGTCATGTCTTCGGGTCGGAGGAAATTCACGGCGGGGTACCGGGCTGAGACCGCGCATCGGGTGATCGATTCGGGTCGATCGATCGCCGAGGTGGCGCGAGAGTTGGCGGTGAAGGAGGTGTCGCTGGGCAAATGGGTGCGCGATGAGCGAGGCCGCGCCGAGGCGACGAGGGGGACGGACTTGGAACCATTATCCTTGGCGGAGCGGTTTGAGCTGCAACGCCTGCGCAAGAAAGTCGTAGAGCTGGGATCGGCCCGGGCCATCCGCTCCGTGGAGCACACTCAGCTCCAGGGGGCAGGCTGCGCGAGCATCCAAGCGTTCCGCTGCTGAAATGCGCTACGAACTCAGAGGAAACCCAGACGTTCCTTTGCGTCGGCTAACAAAGCTTCATCGGCACCAAGCACCCGCGTCTCCATGGTCTGGAGCAACTCAGCTCCGCGGTCGTAGACCGTTACATTCAGCCAAGACGATTCGAAGGTTGACCACCAGCGTATCCCCGCCACCCTGCGATGCCTTCGGTATAGATCACGCGCGTAGGCCTGCGTCCTAGATCGCTCGCGGGTAGCCACGGCTGAGGGTCGCAGTCGCTCGCGCACCAACACGCTCGGGTCGTCCAGGTCGACCAGCTTTGCGGTGTCGGTAAGCGAGATCGTCGCCAGGGCCAGCGGCAGGCCCCGGCGATGCAGCATGGCCGCGCTGAATGGAGTTCCGCGAAACCGGGCGAGCTGCTCCACGACCGCTGCCAGGGGCCGCTCCGCCATGTAGAGACATCCGTAAATATCGGGCGCGTCGTGGCGACCATCTCCCTGAAGGGCGCGCGCAAAAAAAAGCGCGCCTCCCTCGGCACGCGAGGCAGCGTTGCGCTCCCAAGCAAAACACCGGAACAGCAACACGTTTACGCGAAGGATTCGGCGCGCTCGGCGCGGATCGCTCGCAAGATCTCTTCGGTGCGACCGGCACGAACCAAGTCGATCGGGCGACGGTCGCCAAGGTGCGGATTCAGACCTTCGAGCCACGACAGCGCCACCTCTGGGTCGTAAAGGCGGACGAGCGCTGACCAAGCGAGCTCAAGCAGGTCGAGCCGCTCGGCATTCGCCCAGTCGACCCCCTCGCCCTGGCGCCAGCGCGTGACACGCGAGCGGCTCACTCCGAGCAGGGATGCCAGCTTGGCGCCTGAGCCGAAGTCCTCCTCGAGTGCTTCCACCTTGGTTGCGGTACTGATCGGCATAAAGAAAAATAGCGCAACGTGATTTGTTGCGCAACCCCGTTTCGGCGGCCGCGAAGGCCGGGCGTGACCGGTCAGCCGTTGCGCAGCGCTGCCGCCGCGAGCGCCGCGCGCATTCCGAAGTACGCTGGTTTGCGACGCCAGTCGTCGTCGAACGGCAGCGTGAGGTTCCCCACGACCTGGACAACTACTATTCGTGGAGCGCCGGCGGCACGGCCGCAGACGGAGACGCTTTCACGAATTTTCTTGACGATCTGAATTCAACAGGCTTTGCCGGCCAGCACGACTGGCGTCTGCCGACCCTCTTCGAGTTGCAGACTATTGTCGCCACGGACGCCGTTCCCTGTGGGAACCGCTCCCTGCGTCGCCGATCCGCTCTTCTCGCCCACGCAGTCGCACGACTACTGATCGTCCTCGACGTACCAGGACTTTCCGACGCTCGCGTGGGACGTGTACTTCTACAACGGGGACACGTCCAACGACTCCAACAAGACGAGCAACCTCTACGTTCGTGGTGTTCGTGCCGGCTCTTAACTCGATCATTGGATCATTCGATATTTGATCATTTTGTATTTGGGATCGTAGGCACCACAAACCCCCAATTTCCCGTAGTATCACCTATCGGACATGACGGCGGCAAGTTCCGACGCCCGTATACGGCCAACCTCAGGACCTTGCGGTCGCGCTCGATCGCCGCCTGAGTCACTGCGGCCTCGCTGTGGCGCCGGGCGGCATAGGTGCCGCTCAACAACCCGTGCAAGTGGTGCGGTGCAAACCGCAGGTGATCCAGTATCAGCAGCAGCAACGGCAGGCTCAGGTGCAGCCCATACTTGAAGATAAAGCGCAGCAGCGAACGCCACCGGGAAGGGGCGGTACCCTGGCCCGTGCGCAGAAGTGCGTCAGTAAGGGCAGGACCTGTTGATCATGCCGCTGTCGCGCACGCCCGCTCGTGAACGGCGATTCACCTCGATCGCGCCGGTGCTGCTGATGGATCGGGCGTTTTCAGCCTGCTTGGGGCGCATCGATACCTGGTTCAATGGCGTGCCTGAGAGTCGGCATACCTGGCGTGTTCGAAAGATTGCGATGCCGCCCTGGTAAAGCGCCTGCGCCAGGCCATCGAAGGCCTGCAGCAGAACGACCGGACGCAGCTGCTAGGGGCGGCCTACCCGAAGAGTCGGGATGCGGCTCAGTGAAACCAGCCCCTTGGACATGAATGACACCCTGGGTTCAGGTCGCAACGCTTCAACCGTCACTGTCCCTATGGCCAGCCCCAGCCAGCGGCGGTCCACGCCCAGGTCGAGATCGAGCGGCCGGTGGGTGCGCGCCAGACGAATCTCCAGACGCAGCTCGTCTCGGTCCTCCGGGCAGAGCTGCACGGGGTCGAGTTGCGCCCACCAGCGCCAACTGCCGCTGGGACCTGGGTCGATTTGTGTCGCCAGCGGCACGCCATTCACACTCAGCTGCGCCTCGGCCAGGCTGCCTTCGGTAAGTTGATACAGCACGCTCAAACTGATGCACACAGCGCGGTCCAGGTGCACGGCCAGCACCCGCACCGAGCAGGTTGAGGGGCCCGTCCACTGATAGTCGCCCAGTGCCGGGTGCTGCTCCAACCCATGCCATTCGAAACCGGCGTAGGTGACCTGCGCCGGGAATTCCAGCGGTCCGCTCAGGGGTAAGTGTTGCGCTTCGCTGGCCTGCCGATGGGAGCCCTTGAACGACTGGTTCATCGCGGTCTTGGCGGTCGCCTTGAGGTCGCGTGCAGTCGATTGCTCGATCCTCAACAGGCGGTCTTCGGTCGCGGCGCGCAGGGTGGCAGTCAACTCCTGGCGACGGAATGATTCGCCCTCGCAGCGCATGCGCCTGAGGTGCTCACGCTGCTCCAGCGCTTCTTGCCGCCCGTAGGCATTGCGTCGCCAGGCGGCATTGAACTTGAACGTGGTGAACTCGCCGGTGGCGACGATCCGCGCGCCGGCATCGTGGCAACGCACCAGAAAGTCATGATCGACCACGATCATCGCCTGCTCGGGCCGCCGCCAGCCGCCCACCCGCTGGGCGATCTCGAGACTGTGACACAGCGAGGACGGCGGAAAAAAGTGCATCGGTGTGTAGACGTCGTTGGGAAAGAATCCGCTCACCGCCCGGATACCCGACTCGGGCGGCCCGTACATCAGGGTCGCCGCGGCGACCATGTCCGCCGCACAGCGCTCGAAGGTTTCCAACGCCGATTGCAGGTGCGTCGGCCACCACAGGTCGTCGTGCCCGAGATAAGCCACGTACCTGCCTTTGGCCAGCGCCAGGCCGTGATTGTTCGGGCCCCACTGACTCCCGCAGTTCTGCTCGAGGTTGTACCAATGGAAACGCTTATCACCCAACGCCTGGACCACCTGCGCACTGTCATCGGTGCACGCATCGCCGACGACCAGTACCTCGAAATCGCCGAAGCTCTGGTCGCGCACGGACTCCAGGGCCAGCCTCAGGGCCGCGCTCCAGTTGTAGGTCGCGACTATGACGCTGAAGAGCGGGACCGGCATTACCAGCCGAGATCCCGGTTGAAACTGTAGGGCACACTGTCCTTGTCGACCCGGTACTTGTCGGGGCTGCCGTGGTTGTAAGGCTGGGTGGGCATATTGACAAACACCGCATCGATATGGCCGATGTTCTGCAGCGCGTGCACCACATAGGGCGGTATCAGCAGCAGGCCGCGATTGCGCTCGGACAGGTGGATTTCGTTGATCATGCCGTGGGTGGGCGAATCGGGGCGCGGATCCCAGAGCACGTATTTGACGAAGCCCGACAGCGAGAACATCCGGTCGGATTGCTCCTTGTGATAGACCCAGCCCTTGACCTTGCCGGGCCGGATCATCGACATATAAACGTGCGCCAGTGGCGCGTCCGGCTCCACGCCCCAGAGCGTGCTGTACATTTCGGCGATTTCGCCGCGCTCATCGACCTGAGTGACCGCCGGTCGCACCAGGACGCCATGGATCAGGGTTTCCTTGCGTTTACCGCTCGAGTCGACCGTGGAGAGATCTTTGCTGGCAACGACGGACGAATTACTCATCTGGACTTCCCTCCCATTCAATCGCGAACGTACAAGAACAAGCGAACAGGCCTGTACCGGCTCAGGCGGCCAGGTTGACAGATCGTAGGCGCCACAAACCCCCGATTTGTCATGGTGGCACCTATCGGAGATGGCGGCGGCAAGCTCCCACGCCCGTATACGGCGCGTACAAAGGGGCGGTCAAGGCGATTCAGCGGTCGCACGCGCGGTATGCCGAGCGGTAGCCGGCGGCCAACATCGATTCGGGCTGACGTCTGGGCGCAGGCGGCCGTCGTCCGCTGCTTGCGGACCGAGGTCGAGCCTGCGCCCGGCCCCGAGGACGCAGCGGGCGTGTGCAGTTCGCCGAGATCCGAGATCTGAGTGCCGGCCGCGGGCGGGCAGTGGGCGACGGCCCGAGCGGCAGCCAGTCAGAAGTCCGGAAACGGTAGCTCCGGCGACTGGGGCGTGGCGCGGGCGGGTAGCGGCTGTGGAGACTCCGTAGGTAGTCCGAGGTGGGTCAGGACGCGGTGCACGACGGCGGGGTCCTGGATCGTTGCGAGGAGGCGCAATCGCCCTCCGCAGGCCCGACAGGCAAGGAGGTCCACCGCCCAGGCCCGGCTGCAGCAGCTCTGCCCCCGAGGGGATGGCGGTCCTCTTCACGGTAGCCTGCGAACTCGGGCGACCGACCTACGCCGCGAGCGCCCCCGCCGGGATCTGGAGCACGCCGTCGGGCCGGGGAAGACCGAAGCCCGTTGCCGTGATGACGACAAGCGCCTTTGGCGGTTTGCCGGCGACGCGCTCACGGAGCTTGAGAAGCGCCGCTGCCGCAGCATCAGTCACGGCCGGTGCAGAACCGAGCTTGATCTCGAACGCGGCCCACTCGCCGTTGGGCAGCTCGATGATTGCGTCGGCCTCGAGCCCCGTATTGTCCCGGTAGTGAAAGACATCGCCGCCGAGCGCCGCCGCATAGACCCGCAGGTCCCGCACGACCATCGACTCGAACAGGAATCCCATCCAGTTGAGGTCGCCGAGGAGGCGCTTTGGGTTCGCGTTGAGCGCTGCGGTCGCGAGCGCGGGGTCGGCAAGGTGCCGGATCGAGGCATTCCGCAGGCGCGTCCTGCTTCGGAGGTCTGGCTTCCAGGCCGGGACGTCGTCGACGATCATGAGCCGGCCCAGGGCCGCAAGGTAGCCGCGTATCGTCTCGACCTTCACGTCACGGTCGAGGCCCGCGGTGTCCGCGGTGAGCGACTCGAGAGTCGCGGGGGTGGCGGTGTTGCGAGCGAGGGATTTGATCAGCGCACGGACGCCTGCCGGGTCACGCCGGATTCCGTCGAGTCGCGGCACATCCACGCGGCAGACGTCGTCGATATAGCCCTGCATCGCGCGGAGCGCCTGGGCCGGCGTGAGGCCGAGGTGTGTCGGCCAGCCGCCGACGACGATCCGCTCGGCGATCTGCTCGACCGAGAGTCCGGGATCCGGGGCGGTCACCTGCTCGCCGGCGAGGATCGCCGTGAGCGATGCGCGCCCCGACGAGTATCCGGTCTCGGCGAGCGTCATCGGCCGCATCCGCAGATGGATGAAGCGGCCAGGGCCCGCGTGCCGGCCGACGTCATCTCGGGGGACGGCGGAGCCCGTCAGGATGAACTGGCCTTTGGTCTTGCGATCATCGACCGCGTGCCGGACCTCGTTCCACAGATCAGCCTCGACCTGCCACTCGTCGAGCAGGCGTGGGGTTTCGCCCTCGAGAAGTAGGGCCGGGGAGACTGAGAATGCCTGGCGCGCAGGCGCCAAGTCGACCCGGACCTCGCTCCGGGCCACCCGTCGCGCCGTTTCAGTCTTGCCGCACGCCTTTGGCCCCTCGATGACGACCGCGCCCGCGGCCTCGAGCGAGGCGGTGAGTGCGGCTTCGATCACGCGCGGGTGGTAGTCCATATATGTCGTCTCGGGCCTACGGAGTGCCTACGGTAGTCCCCAAGGGGTCATTTGGCAAGAGGTCCATGGTGGTATTCTGCAACGCACTCAAGGGGGTATTCTGCAATCGTCCGACCACGGTCCCGCCAGGACCGTAGGCGCCACAAACCCCCGATTTGTCCTAGTGGCACCTATCGGATATCGCGGCGGCAAGCTCCCACGCCCGTATACGGCTCTCTGGCAACGAGCACGTCGATGAGTGCCCCTCCCGCGATCGCCAAGCCGCAGCCGCCGGCAATTTCCGTCATCATGCCCGTCGGCAGCTGGGACGCTGGCGTTGGAGAGTGCCTGAACGCCGTTCTGCATCAGCTCTCCGATAACGACGAATTGATCGTGGTCTCGGACGGCCTCCGTCCCCCGGACGATCTGCCCTCGGGCGCCGCCCTCTTTCAACTCCCCGCAAGAGCCGGACCGGCCATTGCCCGAAACCATGGCGCTGCCCAGGCCGGTGGGGAGGTTCTCTTCTTCGTTGATTCCGATGTCGTGCTCTCAGCAAACTGCATGGCACGGCTCCGGAGAACGATTCAGACTCCCGGATTTGCCGCAGTTTTCGGGAGCTACGACGACATCCCCAGATCTCCCGGCCTGGTCTCTCAGTTCAGGAATTTGCTGCACCATTTCCAGCATCAGCGTTCGGCTGGACCGGTCTCCACCTTCTTCACCGGCTGCGGTGCGGTCCGAAGAGATCTATTCCTCGAGCTGGGTGGGTTCAGCAACGCGTACGACCGCCCAGCCATGGAGGACGTGGAATTCGGCCTGCGCCTCTCGGCACGCGGATCAACGATCAATCTTGATCCAGAATTGAAGTGTACGCATCTCAAGCATTGGACGCTCGCCATGATGGTGAAGGCTGATTTCTGGGATCGCGCCCTTCCCTGGGCCCGTCTCATGCTGGGCGACAAACCCAACGCCTGGGTACTGAATACAGATACTGTTGGACGTGTCTCGGTTGCATCTACTGGGCTTCTACTACTCTGCCTGCTCCTTCTCCCCCTTCATCCCGGATTACTCCCTCTGGCTCTTGTCGCCTGGGCGCTGCCGCTCGGCCTGCATTGGCGCTTTCTACAGCTCCTGCAAGTGCGTGGTGGGGTCCGGCTTGCTGCCGCCGGCACGGTACTGCTGTCCGTCCATTGGGTCGTCGGCGGCTTTGGTTTTTCCTTCGTCTGTCCGGAATGGCTTGGTCAAAAACTTTTCGGGAATCGTGAATGACAATGGCCCCAGACGAATACGATTTCATCATCGCCGGTGGGGGAACGGCGGGCTGTATCATCGCCCGGCGTCTGATCCAGCGCACCGACGCTCGGGTGTTGTTGCTTGAGGCAGGACCTTCCTACCCTCCATTTCTTCTTGATGTTCCGCTCCTGAGCACGCGGCTCGGCTACCTGCTGTTTTCCTGGCGTCATCAGACCACGCCCCAGCCCGGCCTGGGCGGCCGCAGCGTCATCCTTCCGATGGGTAAGGTCGTCGGGGGAAGTTCCTCTATCCATGCAATGATCTCGGTTGTCGGCTTCGACAGAGACCTCGACGCCTGGGCTGCTGCTGCCGGAACCACGGGCTGGTCAGCTGATGAGTTGGCGGCCTATATCGAACGTGCCTTTGATGGCCCCGAGGCATCGCTTGGGCTTCAGGCGCCACGCTACCATTCCGCCTTTTCGGAAGCTTTCCTTGAAGCTTGCGAACAGAACGGGCTCCGACGCCAAGAACCTCTCTCCTCCTCTGTTGCTGGGACCTGCGGCTATTTCCCGATGTTACAGAAGGACGGCAAGCGCTACTCCGTCACCCGCGGATATATCGATGATCTGGCCAAACATTCCCGCTTGACTATTCGCACTGGCGCTCATGTCCGACGTGTTTTAATCGAAGGCGGTCGCGCCGTGGGTGTCGAATTTACCTGGCGCCGTCGTCGTCGGATCAGCCGGTCACGACGCGAGGTGATTGTCAGCCTTGGGGCCTTTGGCACGCCGCAGATCCTGATGTGCTCCGGCGTCGGTGCGGCGGACCACCTGCAGGCTTGCGGTATTCCTGTGCATTGCGATCTTCCCGGCGTTGGACGGGGGCTCAGCGACCACCTCCGCGCTCCCGTTCTCTATCGGTCGGGCCGCACCTCGCCGGCATCGCTGCGCCGCTTGCCTGCGGCAATCGCCAGATTTTTGCTTCATGCCGATGGCTTGATGACCTCAAATTGCTGCGAGAGCGGGGCCTTCCTCAGCAGCCAGGGCGGCGCCGTCGATCTTCAGCTCATCACGCATTTCCAGTCTGTACATGATGCCAGGGCAGTCGATCTCGAATGTTCGCTAGTGCGAAGCCATAGCCGCGGCACGGTGGAGCTGAATCAGGCTGATCCCTTCGGGCCGACCCGGATCGATCCGCAGTACCTGAGCGACGAGCGCGATACGGAAACCATGATCGACGGAATCTTACAGATTCGGGACATCGCGGCTGAGCCGGCACTGCGGAAGTTTCCGCTCTACGAGGAGACGTTACCCGGGACCGCTATCCGAAGCCGGGCCGAGCTTGGACACTATCTTCGGCAGCATGCCACAACGGCCTATCACCCGGCAGGAACATGCAGGATGGGCACGGACGAGCACGCCGTTGTGGATCATGAGCTTCGCACGCGCGGGATCGAAGGCCTGCGGATCGCCGATGCCTCGATCATGCCCACGCTGCCCGCCGGTAATACCTGTTGCCCGGTGATCATGATCGCCGAAAAGGCCGCCGATCTGATCATTGCCGACGCTTGAGGGTCTTGCCGGTCGGATCGCCGGGATTCTGGAGAGCGCAGCGCGACGGCCAAGCCAACTCCAGGACCTCGAGGGCCGCAACCCCCGGCCAATGCGGCGGCAGCCATTTGCGCAGGCGATTCAGTGCCACCGACATGAGCCTCGTTTCAATAACGGGCGCCACCCGGGGATGGACGAGAACCGCGACGTGGCTGGGTCTGGAAGCGAAACCCGCGTATCGCTTGAACCTATCAAGGCCTTCGTTTGCGGGAATCGCCTGCCTCCCGATTCGTAGCTCATCGATATCCGGACGGTCAAGCTGCCGCGTCATCAGCTCGTGATAAAGCAACTGAGTCGGATGCCAGCCCGCGAAGGCCTCATCCCAATGCATGAGCAGGCCGTGACACACCCCAGCCTGCACCAGGCCGAGAAAATACGCGATCAGCTTATCGCCGGCGAAGCAGCCAAATATTTCCATCCCTGGAGCGCGGAGGGCGGTTTGGGCGAGGCGCTCGCGCTCTGGCAAACGGAGCATCGGGGCCTCTGCTTTTCCCTGCCGACGAAAAGCGGATCGATCGCAGGCAAGCGCGAGCGAGGCCCAGTCCTCTGGGCTGATCTGCGTGATCCGGCATCGGGCCTGCGCTTTACGGACCTGCTGCAGGAATTGCCGCTTCACCGAGCCGCTCTGCTGCGCCCCGCCCTCGGCATGGAAGAGGGGAACGGAGTTACCAGATGGCCCCACCGTACAAAAAATCGCAGCGAGCCGCCGACGACGACGGAGCAGGTCCCGAATTTCCGCAGCTGATGCATCCGAAACCGCACCACCAGGTTCTGCGGTGATCGCCAAGCGGCCGGCCGTGCGCCAAACGACACCCAGATCCTGCCAGGCCTCGTATCCAGCAGCCTTGTAAATAGCCACCAGCGATTCGCTTGGCGTTGCGGGTAACGTAAAAGGATCGGCTGCACGGACTGAACCCTCCCGCATTCGGAATCCACTTCCCGTCGCTCGATGCGACGCGCTCTCTCGTCACCGGCGCTTTGCTGCTGCGTCGCCCGCTACAGGGCGATGGCGCGGGGTGCTAGCTTGCAGCAACGTGACGCAAGTCCCCCTGCGTTCTCCCGGCCTCGTCTTCATCGGCTCGAAACTGCGCGGCGTCCGTGCGTGGCCTTGCATGGCCGCTGACTCGGGGCTTCTGATTGCCCTGCCGCCCGTGGCGACGCCATTGAACGGCCCGGTCATCCTGGCGAACCAATTCCTGCACGGTATTCCCTACCTGCCTGGGGCCTACCGCTGAATGGAGACCTACAAGATTGGCAGCCACAGCTACCTGTTCTACCCACCGATGGTCAGCGCCGTCCTGGTGCCTGCCATCCTGATTTTTGGTCACCCGCTGCATCAGCCCTCGATCAACACGGCGCTGATCATCGGCGCCATGGTCCTGCTCTATCTGCTCTTGCGGGGCTTCGGCAAGAGCAGGAACTTCGCAAGCCCCGGGGCGATCGCGTACGCCTTTGGCACCCCAATGGTCTTCTGATGGTAGGCGCAACAAAAGACCGATTTATCATAGTGGCACCTATCGAAGATGGTGGCGGCAACCTCCCGCGCCCGTCTACGGCGCGCCGTCGCCGCCTGCGCTGCCGCGATCGCGCGGTCGTGGACCGCTTGGCGTGGGCAATTGGTCGATCGGCACAAAGTGTACCGACTTTGCTTCGGCAAGATCGCCGTGCGCAATTGAGCGCAGAAACGCGCAGCAGACAAGCACGTGCGCCTTTGACTGCGTCGCCGCATAAACCCATTGCGCAATCCACGCCGCGATCGACGGATAATAGTTGTCGATCTCAACATCAACATGAAGCGTGCTCATTCCAGGCTTCGTGCCAGGTCGGCGCGCTACGTCAATCTCCAGATATCCATCGCTGTTCATGCCTGGCCCGGCCACCAACAGTCCGCGCTCAATTCGCCAGCGTACGATGCCGCGATGCTGGTCCATTTGGTACTCGGGCTTGCGAAAAGACAGCAGCACGAATGGTCTGCAAATAAAAACAATAAAGCGTTCCTGCTCGGTGTATTGAATTTGAACTAGACCAAGCGTGCAGCGCGTCAGAAATCGCCAGTAGGTATGCGCGAGTCGTTCCAGATTCATCGGCGTCCAGATCGCGTCAACTTTGTGCGAGCTGATCTGCAAGTCTGCTGACTGAACTGAGCGCACGGCGCCGCGCTGATCAGTCTGTGTTGAATCCTGAAGCGCTCCAATTTCAACCTTGCCAACTTTGCTCGGGCGACAGATCAGCTTCGTCACAAGCGCGATCAGCGCCAGCGCCAACAAGATCAGTGCGGCGATCACGGCCAGAGTTTCAAGTACCAGAAGAAATACGTTCATGATTTGCGGTGGTCAGGTTCTTGCAGCGCTCAACGAGTGCGCCAACAATGGGCAGTGCACCACTTGAATCGTCCAGATCAGCCCGACCAGGGCACAGCTGCAGGCGAGGCGAATGACAAGTAGCGTGATCATGACGAGTGTAGGATCGCATTTGCGGCGCGCTGGCCGGAGATGATGGCGCCCTCGATGGACGCGCTCCACAGATGATCTCCACAGACGAAAATCCCAGCGTGTTTACGAAAGCCCGCGCCGCTATTTCCGAGTCCGGGAGCTTGCTCGGGTAGCGCTCGCTTGATCTGTTCTGTTCGCAGATGACGCCACTCGTGAACTTCACTCCCAAACCAGGACTCCAGTTCTGTCAAAACAAGCGCTTCCAAATCTCCTGGATTCGGTAGCCCCAACACCGAAACCGAAATCAACGCCTGCCCTGGTGGCGCGTAGTCCGGTACCAGATCTGACGGCACGCAGACGTTATTCACCAGACCACTGCCCGTGCCATTGAGTGCGATGATGGCCTCGTTCAGCGGCGAACGAGCTGCTGCAAAATACAGGCACGTAACGGATCGCCAAGCAGGCTCCGGAAAGTTCATCTTGGGAAGCAAACGAGCCGCCGCTGACGCATCGGTGGCCACGACCACCGCATCACCGGCAATTGTCTCGCCAGATTTAAGGATGATGCTGTGCGATTGGATTTCCGTGACCTGCGCCCCAAGTCGGACTATGCCGCCTGGCAAGCGCATATTAAGTTGTCGAGGTATTTCACCCATGCCGCGAGCCGGGAGAGTCGCGCTGCCATGGGAGAACATTTTGAAGGTGAATTCAAACATCCGACTCGATGTCTGCAGTTCCCGTTCCAAAAAAATTCCTCCATAAAAAGAGCGAAAAAAAACATCAATCATCCGAGCAGAAAACCCTGAACGCTGGAGGTATAGCTCGGTGCTCATGTCTTCATGCGTAGCGATGTCTTCGATGCTTACCCAGCTCAAACGCCACTTCAAAAACGCAACGCGCAACTTGTCTGCCAGCGAACCAATCGGCGCCAATGCACTGGTCACGAGGTGACGTGGGGCGCGGAAAACATCCATGACCCGCAGCATTCGTCCGCCCTGATAGACCAGCGCGCCGGGCTTGAAGGAGCGCAGATCAAGGCTTGCTTTATCTAATAGATTTCCAGCTTCCGGATAGGCATCGAGATAGACCTGAAATCCTCGATCGAGAAAAAATCCATCCACCTCGTCAGTCCGCACGCGCCCACCGACCGCGTCGCTGGCCTCAAAGATCGCTGGCTTGGCACCCGCTTCATGCAGGCGGATGGCGCAGGCGAGGCCCGCCAAGCCACCGCCAACGATGAGCACAGTTTTTCCAGAAGCACTCAATTATTTCTCTTCTGTTGGTTTTCGATTTCCTGACGGCGCATCGGCATTTCATCTATCAAATCAAACCATTTTTCCAGTTCCAGCGTGCCGTATTGGCGAGCTTTTTCACCACCGTCCTTACCCACGAGGATGAAAAACGGACGCGGCTCTCCCAAAGCCAGATTGAATTGTTGGCGCAGCGCGATGATTTGCTTTGGATTCAACCTTAATCCAGCAGCTGCCCGCTGCGCTCCTTCCGAGACATCGAGAATTTTCAGGTCGCGTTCGTCGATTTTCACCCGATGCAAGACCAGGGCAGCGACGACTTTTCCGGCAACTGGCCCCTGCGGCAGCGACATCACAATCAGTCGATTGAGATCGCGGAAGGCATCAAGCGGAGCAGCAGAAATCGAGTGCGCCCAAACGGATGAGAGAGTTGCCAAGATGACAGGTCTGGCATAGGTGAGAATGTTCATTGGGGGAAATCGATCGAGAGTTGTCGTATTGTCGGTGAGGCAATTACGGTCGAAGTTGCAAAAAGCGTTTTTGCAACCGCTCCCAAAATTGAAAAAATCCACCAGTGGCGAACGGGCGAATCTGCAAGTCCTCCGGGCGGTCGATGAGTATCAGCCCAACGCCGGCGTCAGCAAGCGAAGCGCGAAGTGTCGGCAGCGAGTCATTCAGTGGGCCGACATCTGGACGAAGAGTTACCACTTGTTGGATTTTATGAAATTTGGCCCATTGCAGGATCATCTCGCCATGAGCCGCTTTCGTTTCAAGCCTTGTCGAGACTTGCCAATGCTGCTCGGCGCGAGTGCAGGCATCGTGGAGAGCGGCTGAGATCCAATCTTTTTTTGAGTTGGGAAAAGCATAATTCTTCCAACTATCGACATCAGCTGTCACGAGGACGGTTGAGAACGCATGCTTTGCGAGTGATGAATTTTCCGCCGCTAGGTCTTCTTCATGAATCCACAGGCCGCCCCCTTCTGATAGCGTCAGCGTATCAACCCGCCCATCAGTGCGGGTCATTGGTGATTTATCCACGAGTTTCGGCGGCTGCGACTGTGGATTTTCAAACGCTGCGAGACCATTTGACATGGACGCGATCAGCTCTGGAGCCAAGTATTTTTCCAGATTACCACGGCGTGCGAGATAGGTTTTCCCGGGAGTCTGCAAACCTGCCACCCAGCGCCAGGACAAGGTGTTAGATGCAGGATCGCCATCGAGCAGATGGCGAAAAAAGAACGCCGCGCCCGCCTGCCATGGCAGGCGGGCTTCGTGCACCCACCACGCGGCAAACCACATCCTGGCGTGATTGTGAAGGTAACCGGTAGTCACTAATTCGCGGACAAAATAATCGATTACCACGTTGCCGGATTGCGCATTCTCTACGCTCCGGACAACCAGGCTATCATCCAATCCTCTTAGACTTTCGAGGTAGTCACTCCAGACCTGCGGACGCAGCGCGATCCACGATTTCCAGTAACGCCGCCAATAGACCTCTTGAATAAATTTTTGCACCCGCCCAAACGGATGATCGCGCAGAACTGCTCCAACCACTTCCTGCTCGGTGATCAAGCGGTGGCGGATTGCAGGCGACAGGCGTGAGACCGATGGGTGACCAGGTTTGACGTGATTTCGATCGCGGGCATAGAGGCCTGCGAGGGGAATAAATCCATCCAGTTGGGTGAGCGCTACGGCGCGAGAGGATGGACAGATCATTGGGCAATCCAACTAGCAAACGGCATCGCGCAAATGAGAATCGTTAGCGGAGATTCGCCAGGAAATCATCCGCTATTTTCCGATGGCTGTCTTGTTTCTCGGCCGACTGTTTCGCCCAACTTCGAGCCATCATCGAGAGTCGTGGATTTTTAAGAAAAAACGGCGCATAGTCGCCGATGAATGTCCAAAAAAGCGCATCCCAGATCGTGCACCATGGGCCTTTCGGCTCATCTGACATTTTTAAAATATAGTTAGAACCAGAAATGTAAGGCTTGGTGGTGAAGGTGCCACCATCGGCGAATTGCGACATTCCATAGACATTCGGAACCATTACCCAATCGTAGGAATCCACGAACATTTCCATGAACCAACGATACACTTCGTCCGGCTTGATCCGGCAAAGAATCATAAAATTCCCGAGCACCATCAGCCGCTCGATATGATGGCAGTAACCATCATTGAGCAACTGACGGATCACCCGGTCGATCGGTGGGATGCCAGTGCTGCCATCATAAAATGACTGCGGCAGTAGCCGGGTGAAATTCCAGAAGTTGCCGCTCCGAATTTCAGTGCCGCGATGGCGGTAGATGCCATGCATGAACTCGCGCCAACCGATGACTTGGCGGATAAATCCTTCTAACGAATTCATCGGAATCTCGCAGTGTGAGGCCTTGTGGAGCACCCTGTCGATCACGTCTTGAGGATCGAGCAGGCCAATATTCAACATCGGAGTGATGGCGGAGTGATAGACGAAGGCGTGCTGGGTAGATATGGCATCTTCGTAGAGGCCGAAGTTGGCAAGTCTTTCGTCAATAAACTGATCGAGCCAGGACTCTGAATCCTTGCGGGTGACGGGCCAGCGGAAATTTTTCAAAGAACCAGGGTTGGTGGAAAATTTGCGACCAATGTAAGTGGCGGCTTCTTCTGTAAAGGAATTGCAGGAACTGACAGGCTCACGCGGCGGGACGCGGCCTTTGGGCAGCTTGGCGCGGTTTTCGCCATCGAACGACCATTTGCCGCCAAGGGCGCTGCCATCGGCTTCGAGCAACATGCCCATTCGTTTCCGTTGCTGCTCATAGAATTTTGCCATGAAAGGCTTTTTCTTGGAAGCTAAATATGTTTTCAGGAATTCTGGAGGTGTGATGAAATTCGGCGAGAGATAAACCACTACTTTTACACCGCGAGCAGCGGCAAAGCGCTTCACACGTTTCATCAGCAAATCATCGGCAGGATAGGCGAGGTGAATGGAAGTAACGACTTCTGGAATTGTTGCATTAAGTAATTGCACAGTATCCGTCGCGGAATTGCCCGGCGCTTCGATGTAGTGGATCACCCTGCCGCTCGCTTCGATTTCTGCGGCGTAGGCTTTCATCGATGCGCGGTGAAGCATAAGTTTTTGCTGATGCATTGCTGTCGGCCAATGGACATCATTGCCGAAAATCAGCGGATCTTCCAGCAGATAAACCTCGCCACCATGCACCATCGCTGGGTGATCTTTGAAGAGCTGATGCGGAAAAATTAGGATTGCAGAGGACATGCGCTGAATTGTCAGATGCGCTGAGGAGCGCGGTCTGGCTTGGCGTATGCCAGACGAGCGAGCGGCTGGAGTTGAAAGTAGGTGTCGAGGGCGGTGGATGCCAGGCAGTCAACGCCGATCAGATCAATGCCACCATTTTCCAACACGTTTTCTGCCGCCACTTGCACGAGCACCACGCGCCCTACGATCAAGCGGGTGTCATTTGCTGGAATGGGCATAATGTCCACGAGTTCAAGGCCAATGCGGAAGCGGGACTCCGCAACGAAGGGCGCAGGGAACCCAGGATGAAAATGTGCGGTGAGACCCGTTGCAGCGAATTCTGAAACGTTTTTTGGATAACGCGCGGAGCATTGGTGCGCGGCATCGAGTATCGCAGGATGGAGATGATTGATCGTCCAAGCCTGAATTTCTCTTAGATTTGATAGAGTATGACGGTCGACATGATCGGGGCGACTGACCATCCCCAGCAGACACGGTGATGAGCCGAGGTGCAGCAGACTAGAGAACGGGGCTAAATTGCATTGCCCTGCAACGTCGGTGGTACCTATAAGGCTAATGGGTTTAGAGCCCGGAAGTGAAGTCGCGAGCTGGACGCGAGCCAGCGGATCCATTCCTGCGATATCTTGGTCGGTGAATGTTTTCATGTCAAAATATTCGCACAGAGGATAACCCGCCATCGGGACGAAGAATTTGACCGGTGAAAAATTTTGAAGCATCCGATAATAGGAAAGCAACGAGCTGGGCGACATCCTCGGCGTCGCCAACTTGGTTCAGCGGGTGACGTTTCGCGGCGGTGTCTTTTTTCACATCGGAATTCAGCAAATTTCCGGCGAGAGGCGTGTCGGTGAGTGAAGGAGCGATGGCGTTGACGCGGATCTTGGGTGCGAGCTCGGCGGCAAGTGAGACCGTGAGACCTTCCACCGCGCCCTTGGCGGCGGCGATCGAGGCATGGAACGATAGTCCCTGCTTCACTGCAATCGTCGAAAACAGAACTACCGAAGGCATTGGTGCGGCTTTCAGTGCCGGCAATGCTGCCTGAAGCACTGCCACCGCACCGAGACAGTTAATGCGAAAATCGTTGAGGAAATCTTCCTCCGTGAGCCGACGAAACGGCTTCAAGGTGATGCTGCCAGGAAAATACACCAGTCCATCGAGAACTGGCGGAAGTTCGAGAGTCACGCGATGACGCGCATCGAAGGGATGGACTGGGATACCAAGCTCCGCGAGGGGGCCTGGGCTACGCGCTGCAGCAACGAGTGACATGCCCTGCCCCTTCAGCAATCGCGCCGTCGCCAGCCCGATCCCCGAATTCCCGCCAATCATTAATATTGTACGTGACATGCCTACGACATCGACCGTGTTTGATCTGGGGTAAGTGACATTATACTCCCTCACCTATTTTTTTATGCAAAATCGCCTGGAGCAGTCTCATGACATCCAACTTGATAGAGTGGCAAGCGACTAGCTGATTTTTTCCGAATATCGATCAACCCGACTCGACAGAATCAAGAACGTAGGGGCCCACAGGGCCACAAATATGCCGAACCGTTCGGCGTGTGCCTGGGTTTCGACGGTCGCGCCCGCTGCTGGAAACCAAATCGAGGACCAGGAGGCGATCCGCAACATCGATCCGATCATTCAGCCCACCGATGTGATCATGATCGCCCGCGGCGACCTTGGTGTGGAGGTGTAATTCGAGGAGCTGCGGATTCTATGACGACGCATCGTCCGTCGCTTTCATGAACTCGGCCGCCGGATGATCGTCGCCACGCAATTGCTCGAATCGATGATCAGCAGTCCCACTCCTACCCGCGCGGAGGTGACCGACGTTTCCAACGCAACTTTCGAAAAGGCGGACACGCTGATGCTTTCGGGCGAAACATCGGTGGGTGCCTATCCGCTGCGATGCATCGAGGCGGTGGTCCGCATCACCTCGGATCGTAGGCGCCACAAACCCCCGGTTTGTAATAGTGACACCTATCGGACGCTGGCGGCGGCAAGCTCCCGCGCCCGTATAGAAGCACTCGCGCAGCTCGGCCCCGAGCGGACGCGAGAACTTAAAAGCGAGTTCGAGCCACTCGTCGGGGTCTTTGGTTTTGAGGCGCGAACAGTCCATGCGCCGCCAAATTTGACCTATCCCGCGCACCACGCGCAATCCCGGCTTGCCCTCGGCCGCGCTGGCCTCGCACCCTTTCGACCTCAGGAAAAATCTGCTCCTCGCCATCGTCTCCCTGGTCACCACCGGCATCATCACCGCACGCGCGCAGGACGCCGGCTCGCGGCCCACCCCCGTCAGCGTGGGCGGGCAGGCAGCGAGTTACAAAAAGGGCGAGCCTTTCGCCAAGCTGGCCAACCCCGTGACGAACGACGCGCCCATCGAAGTCAGCGCCAAAGCGCACAGCATGATCGTCATCAATCTCCACAAGAGCGACGCGAAGGGCGCGCCCGCGCCGGGGGTGCGCAGCCTGCGATCATCCTCCTCCAGGGCACCAACAAGGGTATGCTCGCCGACACCATGAACAAGCAGAAGATCGCTACTGGCGACTACCTCCTCAGCGTGGTGGCCGAGGGAAAACCCTCCACGATCCTTTTCAAGATCGAGCAGCCGCCAGCCTCGCCAAAGCAAACGGGACTCTGCGCACGCGGCGCAGAGTCCCGAGCATGGTGCTTCGTCGCGGGCGGATTAGGGCTTCGGCATAACCACGGTGTCGAGGACGTGGATGACACCGTTCGAGCCGACAATGTCGGTCTTGACGACCTTGGCACCGTCCACCGTCACGGCACCGTCTTTCACGACGATGTCGAGTTCGCCGCCCTGCAGGGTCTTGACCTTGCCGGTCTTCACATCAGCGGCCATCACTTTGCCGGCGACGACGTGGTAGGTGAGAATGCCCACGAGCTTGGCCTTGTTCTCGGGCTTGAGCAGCATGTCCACGGTGCCGGCGGGCAGCTTGGCGAAGGCCGCGTTCGTTGGCGCGAAGACGGTGAACGGACCAGTGCCGCTGAGGGTTTCGGCTAGACCAGCGGCTTGGATCGCGGCGACGAGCGTGGAGAAGTCGGGATTGCCGGCGGCAATGGCGACGACGGTTTGCGGGGCGGCCTCAGCGGCAAGGGCACGCTGAGTGAGCGGGCTGACGAGCAGCGTGGCGATGGCGATGGTGAGAATCGTTTTCATTGGATTACTTTCTTGTTGTATTGCTTTTGGTTCGAATGCACCCGGTCTTCGGGTGAATCTTAGGCGCCACAAACGGCCCATTTTTGGGCATAGCACCTATCGGCATGGCGGCAAGCCCCCGCGCCCGTATACGGTCATCGTGAAGTTCGGCGGCGGGCCGGTGGGCGTGAGTTCCCTCGCCGTCGCCGTCGGCGAGGAGCCGGACACCATCGAGGAAGTCTATGAGCCATACCCCATCATGAAAGGCTACCTCCAGCGCACCGCGCAAGGCCGCGTGGCGACGGAGCTGAGCTACAAGAAACTCGGGCTGAAGCCGAACACCGGGCGGCAGGCGAGTTTGTTTTGAGCGGCGTCTCCGCCAAGGTCAGGAGACGGATTTTATCCCGAACGCCGAAATAGATTCAGGCCGGTGGGTCACCCAGCGGTTTGTCAGCCGGAGTCTCACGGCCGATCTGAAGCAGCACCAGCATCACCACCGAGCCCACGAGCATCGCAGTGATCAAACTCGCAGTGAAGAGCTTGTCTGAGTTGCCGTCGAGGACGGCCTTCCAACCGACGCTCGCCCGCCAGGCGAACACGAGCGTGAGCAGCCCGGTGGTCACTTTCGCCGCCACCAAACTCCAGCACAGCCCACGGGCACCCAGCACACCCCACAAGATTGAGAGCGCACCGAAAGTGCCGCCCGACATCAACGCCGTCTTGGCCTTTTCCGGGTTGGACCAATACCCCAGCGCCCCGCACACGATCAGGAATGCGCCGTAGAGGATGAGATAGCCGGCTGTTTTAACACTCATAGTAGAAGGGTTCAGTTGCGTTCGCCGTCGGGCTCAACAGCCAGTTCAATGGTGGTTGCACAGGAGAGACGCCTCCCTGTCGCTGCCGCTTCAGCCCGAACGCCGAAGTCGAAGAGGGTCCGAAGAATGGAGAGGGAGCCTACTCCAGATCGCAGGCGCCAAAAACCCCCGATTTCTCATAGTGGCACCTATCGGATATGGCGGTGTAGGCCCCACATGCCGACCACAACCGGCGTTTCGCACGGTTGTCGCAGAACTCGTTCGACGCCCGCCGGCCGATGCGTGAGTGCGAGAACCTCGACGAGATATTTACGGTGCAGGACGAGCGAAAGGTCAGCGAGAACCTGACGCTCAATCACAAGCGTGTGCTCTACGTACTCGAGGACACGGTGGAGAACAGAAGGCCACCCGGCGTCGCCAGCGCCGCCAGCGGTACTACCTCGACTCGATCGGCAAGCGCATACCGCTTCGTTCCCGGATAGACGATCGCCACACGATCGAGGCGGAGATCTTCCATCGCGATCCGAATCGACGGCGTCTGGCGCGGAGCGTCCGCTCGCTTGCACTCCACGCCGAACCAGCGGTCGCCGCGCCGCAGCAGCAGGTCGATCTCTGCGCCTTGATGCGTGCCCCAGAACCACGCTTCGTCATGCGGCTCGGACGCGAGCACCTGTTCCACCACGAATCCCTCCCACGACGCGCCGACTTTCGGATGGGTCAGCAGCGCCTTCTCGCTGTCGATGCCGAGCAGTTGGTGAAGGACTCCGCTGTCGCGGACGTAGATCTTCGGGGCACGAACTTGCCGTTTGCCCAGGTTGGCCAGCCACGGCTGCAGTTGACGCACCATCAGCGCATCCGTGAGAAGGTCGAGGTAGCGGCGCGTCGTGGCTGTATTGGATCCGAGCGCGCGCGCCGGCTCCGCGGCGTTCCACACTTGGCCATGGCAGTGGGCGAGCATCGTCCAGAATCGCAGCAGCGCCACCGCCGGCGTGCGAACTCCCCACTGCGGAAGGTCTCGTTCCAACAGTGCACCGACGAACTCCTTGCGCCACGCCAGGCTGTCGCGCTCGGTTCGTGCGAGCCACGCACGCGGGAAGGCGCCGCGTCGCCACAGGCTATCCATAGCCTCGGGGCCGACCTCGGCTAGCGTGAAGCCGCCCATCTCAATCCGCTCCACGCGCCCAGCCAGGCTCTCCGAACTCTGTCGCATGAGGTCGCCGGAAGCGCTGCCGAGGATCAGGAAACGAGCAGGAACGTCGCGACGGTCGGCCAACACGCGCAGCACCGGGAATAGATCGGGACGACGCTGGATCTCGTCGATGACGACGAGGTCGCGCAGCGGCGCGAGCGCGGTCATCGGTTCGTCGAGTCGGGCGAGGCTGACTGGATCCTCGAGGTCGAAATAGCCGGGTTCGTCCTCGTGCAGCAGTTCGCGGGCCAGGGTGGTCTTCCCGCACTGGCGGGGACCGGTGAGGACGACGACGGGGCTGCGGTCGAGGGCAGCCCGGATCGACTGAAGAACTTGGCTTCGGTTGACCACCTGAGGGTTATACACCATGAAAATCGAGCTCTGCAAGCGGGATTTTCATGGTAGCCCAACCGACTGCGATGCCCCTCGCGTGCACTCCCTATCTTCACCCCGCCTCCGCCCCGGCACGC
>VFKT01000143.1 GCA_009885395.1 Deltaproteobacteria bacterium
AGCAGGGCCGTTTCCAGGGCCGCATCGGCGTGCACGCGGAGATAGATTGCGTAGCGGCTGCGACCTGTGCCACATAGAATTGCTCGACCGTCTCACAAAGATCGTCGACGTCGATTTCGCCCGAGACCATTGCCAAGTTGTGGCCGGCGTCGCCGAGCGACGACCAGATCAAGGTGGCGTGGTCGCGTTCGAGAATCTCTTCGCCGGCGAGGTGTCGGGTGTGCTCGATCTGCGCGAAGACGCAGTTGCGGTCCATCTGCGCGAGAAACTCCGGCTCGGTGGTCGGGGCCTTCATGGGGTCTCAGCCGAGCTGATTTCCAGCGCGGCAAGGTTCGCTCCTCGCAGGAACCGGGGCGATGTTCTAAGGAGGACCGGCATTCGACGAGCGATGGAGAGCCTGCAACGCACGTTCCGGGGAGGATTTCATGGGCACGATCACGGCAGAAACTATTAGTTACAAGGCCGGAGACACCACGCTTCGCGGCTACCTCGCGGTTGATCCGGCGTTGCCCGGTCGTCGCCCCGCCATCCTGGTGGTGCACGAATTCTGGGGGCTCGACGATTATATCCGCGGTCGAGCCCGACAGCTCGCCGAACTGGGCTATCTCGCGCTGGCGGTGGATATGTATGGCGAAGGGCGTGGCGCCACGGACCCCGGCGGCGCCAGCGCGTTGATGATGGCGGTGCTGCAGGATATGAAAACCGGCGAGCAGCGTTTCACGGCGGCGCTCGATCTGTTGCGTGGCCGCACTGACGTCGACTCGAGCAGGATCGCCGCGATCGGCTACTGTTTTGGTGGCGCGATGGTCTTGCACCAGGCCCGGATCGGCACACCACTGGCTGCGGTCGTGAGTTTCCACGGCTCGCTGGGCTCGTTCCATCAGCCGCAGCCCGGCGAGGTGAAGGCCCGCGTGCTGGTCTGCCACGGAGGCGCCGATTCGCTCATCCCGGATTCGGATGTTGCCGCTTTCGAGGCCGAGATGAAAGCGGCCAGAGCGGATTACCGGCTCGAGACCTACCCGGGCGTCCAGCATAGCTTCTCAAATCCCGAGGCCAGCGAAGTCGGTGCGAAGTTCGGTCTGCCGGTCGCCTACGATGCGGGCGCTGACGCTCGCTCCTGGGCTTCGATGCTGGCCCTTCTCAAGGACGTTTTCGCCTGAGCAGACCCTTGGCGTGGACCGGCTCTGCTGGTTCAGGCGACCCCGCAGGGCCGTTCGGCCTTCAAGCCGCTGGGCGCACCGGCACGATGACCACCGGCCCGCCCAGCCGCGGCGGAAGAGCGTTAGCCACCCGGCCAAAAATCCGGTCCTGCCAGCCGGGACTACCATGCGAACCAATCACCACGAGGTCGGCTTTATGCTCGGCTGCCGCCGCCAGCAGGGCCTCGATCGGAGTGTCCTCGCTCAGTTGAACCGTATGGGCGACGCCGGCCGCACTGAGCGGAGCCGACCAGACCGTCGCGAGAGCGCGTCTGTGTTGTTCCCGTCGAACCGCCAAATCTACGGTTGAACCCGGAGTGGGCGGGTGCTCTAGTTCGGCCAGCGGTTCGAAGGCATGCACCAGCACGACCTTTGAGCCGGGCGCCGCCGCCAGCCGGCCGCGGAGGACACGGCACATTGCGCCTCGGCAGAACCATCGGTCCCGACCAGCCGGGTTTGGCAGAGTTCGCTCATCCTTCCTTCTCCCCGGCAGAGGCTGCCGCATCGGTTTTGCGGGTCGCACGCAACGAGCTGAACACCGTGATTGCCAGAATTGTCGCGACGATAACGAGCGAGAGCCAGGTGTTCATATGCAGCCAGGGTCCGACCATCATCTTGATGCCGACGAAAGCCAGAATGACGCCGAGGCCGAGGTTCAGATGCACCAGTCGATCGGCTGCACCGAGGAGCACGAAATAGAGCGAACGCAGTCCGAGGATCGCAAAGGCGTTGGAGGTGAAAACAATAAAGGTCGAGCGGCTGATCGCGAGAATCGCCGGGATCGAATCCACAGCAAAGACCACGTCCGAGGTCTCGACCATGACCAGCACGACGAAAAGTGGCGTGGCGAAAAGTCGCCCGGCGCGGCGCACGAAGAAATGCTGGCCTTCGAAGTCGGCTGTGACCGGGATCATCCGTCGCATCAACTTCAGCACCGGGTTGTTTTCGGGATGGATTTCCTCATTTGCGTGCCCAACCATCCGCCAAGCCGTGAAGACCAGAATCGCGCCGAAGACGAGTTCGAGCCATTCCAGCCGGTTCAGCAAGGCGATGCCGCCGGCGATGAAGACGAAACGCAGCACCAGGGCGCCGAAGATGCCCCAGAAGAGCACCCGGCGTTGCAGGTTCTTGGGTACCGCAAAATATTGCAGGATGACGGCCCAGACAAAGACGTTGTCGACGCTCAGGCTTTCTTCGATCAACCAGCCGGCAAGGTATTGCCCGGCGGCGTCGGCACCGAGGCCGGCCCAGATCACGAAAGTGAAGCCCACCGCGATGCCGATCCAGACCAGGCTCGAAACCACCGCCTCGCGGAACGAGACCTCGTGGTTGTCGCGGTGCATCAGCAGGTCGATCGTCACCAGGCTGATGATGATGATGAGCACGGCCAGCCAGGCCCAGCCCGGTACCAGGATATCGCCGCCTGGCACGTGCGAAGCGGCGGTCGTCGCGGCTGTGGCTGAGGTTGCAAACATCGGGTTCAATCCGGCAAGCCAAGCACGCGCTTGGCTATCACATTGAGTTGGACCTCCGAGGTGCCGCCCTCGATCGTGTTGCCGCGCGAGCGCAGCCAATCTCGGGTGGTCTGCAACTCGGCGGCTTCAAAGCCAGCACCTTCCCAGCCCAGCCCCTGCTGCGCTGCGATCTGCACCATCAGGGACAGGCGGCGCTGGTTCAGCTCGGTGCCGTAGAGCTTGAAGAAGGAGGTTTCGGGTCCCGGCTTATGCCCGGCCTTCATGCCGTCGCGCGAGCGTTGCATCGTCAGGTCGAAAGCTTTGCGGTCGATTTCGAGCTTGGCGATCGTGTCGCGCAGCACGGCGTCGGGCAGGGGGCCTTTGGGTGCATCCAGGTAGCGCCGCGCGCGATCAACCAGCGAATCGCCGCGCGAGCGGTCGCCGCCCATGCCGGCGATCATCGTCCGTTCGTGACCCAGCAGCGCCTTCGCCAGACGCCAGCCGTCGCCAAGTTGGCTCACCAGGTTGCGACGCGGCACGCGCACGTCCTCGAGAAAGGTCTCGCAGAAGGGGGACGCGCCCGAGATCAGCTTGATCGGCCGGACGCTTACCCCCGGCGTTTCCATATCAAACAGAATAAAACTGATGCCGGTGTGCTTGGGTGCGCTCGGGTCGGTTCGCACCAGGCAGAACATCCAATCGCATTCGTCGGCGTAGGAGGTCCAGACTTTCTGGCCATTGACCACGAAATCGTCGCCGTCCACCACCGCACGCGTCTGCAGGCTTGCCAGATCGGATCCCGAGCCCGGCTCGGAGTAGCCCTGGCACCAGCGTACCTGGCCGCGGATGATGCGCGGCAGGTGTTCGCGCTTCAGCTCTTCGCTGCCCTCCTGCAGGAGCAGCGGGCCGATCATGGTGAGGCCGAAGCCGACCACCGCGGGCCTGAGTCCGAGGTCCGACATTTCACGCGATAGAACGCGGGATTCTTCCTTGTCCAAGCCGCCGCCGCCATAGGCGCTGGGCCAGCTTGGCGCCGTCCAGCCACGTTCGGCCATGATTTCGAGCCATTGCTTCTCGCCCGGATCCTTGAAGGGCCATTTGCGACCGCCCCAGCAGAGCTTGTCGGGGTTATCGACCGGCGTGTAGGCAAAGGTTGGCGCGTTGGCGACCAGCCAGTCGCGAGTTTCGCGGCGAAATGTTTCGAGGTTAGCCATCAGACGAGTCCCCGCAGAGCTTCGAGCACCTTCTCGGGATGGGTCTCGGCTTTGGGTACCCTCTTCCAGAGCTTCAGGACCTTGCCATCCTTGCCGATCACGACGGTCGAGCGGATGACGCCGATCTTCTTCTGGCCGTACATCATCTTTTCTCCGTAGGCACCGTATTTTTCCATAACCGTGCGCGAGCTGTCAGAGAGGAGCGTGAAGGGCAGTTTATACTTGCCAATAAAATCCCGATGCGATTCGCCGTCATCGGCACTCACGCCGAGCACCACGGTGTCGAGCTTGGCGAACTTGGCACCGAGGTCGCGGAAGCCGCAGGCCTCTTTGGTGCAGCCGGGGGTGTCGTCTTTCGGATAGAAGTAGAGCACGACGTTTTTCAGGCCCTTGAAATCAGCGAGCGCGACCTTCTTCCCGTCCTGATCCGGCAGGCTGAACGCCGGCGCGGCCTTTCCTTCTTCGAGTGGCATCTGGGTCTCCTCGGACGCGCGGATCAGCCGCGTGCATCATGGTTGCGGGACGGCTGCACCTTAGGGGACGGTGGCTTTCGGGCGCAAGTTTGGAGTTTGGAGACGGCGAACCACCGGCGAGCGGGGCCGACCTGCTCAAGCGTGCGGAAGGGCGACCCTCACTCGGTGGGAGTTCGGTCCGACAGACCGGTTTAGGACGACAGGTGTCGGGCAGCGGCGGCATTATGTTGTGTGCGGGCTGGCTGAGAGCGCGCGCCCGGCCGTACTGCGTGATGCCGCCTTTGTCCCGGGCTCATCGGCTGACTTGCGAGAGCCCGTCCCCGGCGGCAAAAGCGCTTGAGGTTCATGCAGGAGGGTAGAGAGGATTGTCCGGGCTCCGCCATCTCTGCCGGCTGGGCGGGCGGGCGCAACGCCGGAGACGAAGCGCAGAAGGCGCGGCCAGACGGCTTTGCACAGCGCCGCGTCCACATCATGGGCTGTCAGCGCAGCGGCACCACGCTGCTCATGCAAATGCTTTACAGCTGTTTTGCGGGTGTCACGCATCCGCCCGATGAATTGCCGCTCTTTCGCCGGATTCCCGGCCGTCCCGAACTTTTTGTGAGCAAGTTTCCCCGCGACATCCTGCGTGTCTCCACGGTGCTTGATGGCGATCCCGGACTCTGGGCGATCTACGTCGTGCGCGACCCGAGGTCGGTGGCGGCCAGTCGGCATCGCACGGCGCCAGAGGTTTATATCGCCGATGTCGAGGAATGGCTCGAGGCCGAAGATGCGGCCCGCCGTCTCGAGGGTCATCCGCGCTTTATGCGGGTGCGCTACGAGCACCTGGTACGCGAGCCCGACGCCGTGCAACGAGAGATCGTCGAGCGGCTGCCGTTTCTTGTGCCGACGCGGCCCTTTTCACGTTTCCATGAAGCTGGCCCCGCCAGCGAGCGTGCCGAGCGCAATATGAACGGGCTGCGTGCGCCCGACCCGTCCGGGATCGAAGCGTGGCGGTGCAATCTGCCCCGCGTCGCGGCGGAAGTGCGGCTGCACCCCGACCTGCCCCGGCGGCTGATCCAGGCCGGTTACGAGAGCGATCGCACCTGGCTTGACCTGCTTGATGGCGTCGAGGCCGAATATGCCCGCCGTCCGCCACGGTTGCGTCGGGCGCTGGCGCGTTTCTGGTCGCGCCTGCGCGCGGCGCGCAAAGCCCGTCGCTATCTGCGCGAACTGCGCCGGAGGGCCTGAAGTCCGGTGGAGGCGCCGCTCCAACTCCTGCACGAGGCCGTCGCCGAGTTTGGCCCGATGCTGGAGAAACACGGCGCGATAGCTCTTTTCGTGCCGATTTTCGTCGAGGGGTTCGGCATTCCCGCGCCGGGACAAACGCTGCTGATCGCCGCGGCTCTGCTGGCGCACGGGGGGCGGCTGCCACTCAGCACCGTGCTTATGATCGCTGCGTTGGCGACCTTTTCCGGCAACCTGGTTGGATTCATGGCTGGACGATTGCTCGGGCGGGGGTTTCTTGATCGTCAAGCAGCCAGTGGTGGTCTGCTCGCGCGCGTCGAGGGGTTGGTCGCGCGGCACGGCCTCGGTTTCTTGATCGCATCGCGTTTCATCGAGGGCCTCAAGCAGACGGCGAGCCTCGCGATGGGTGCGTTCGGTCTCGCGCCGAGGCGTTTTCTCCTCGGCAATCTTCTGGCAAGCGTCTGCTGGGCG
The DNA here is from genome assembly GCA_009885395.1 of Deltaproteobacteria bacterium. Lineage (GTDB taxonomy): Bacteria > Desulfobacterota > Binatia > UBA12015 > UBA12015 > SXLG01. Next base: position 6,036 of record VFKT01000143.1, read on the forward strand.
GCGGCGTTTTCGCTCGCACCCTGGTGGCTTGGGGCACATGCCCACCAGGCGCTCGCCTTCCTGCACCAGCACCGGCTGCTCGCCTGGGCTGTGGCGCTTCTCGGCCTCTTGGGCGTGCTTTGGAGGAGGAGAAATCACCTTGCAAATTAAAAACCTCATATTGGATCTGCAAGGTTTCCGATGAGCCGCAGACCGACTTGTGGCTTCCTCCCGGGAACGCCACGCTGCCCGTCATGAGCGCACGCGAGCACGTTCTCGGGATCGACGAAGGCACCACCGGCGTCCGGGCTGCGGTGGTTGGACCGGACGGCGCGATCCGGGCGTCGGCCTATAGAGAGATCGATCAAAGCTTTCCGCAGCCGGGTTGGGTCGAGCACGATGCGACCCGACTTGCCGAGACGACGCGCGCCGTCTGCCGGGAAGCGATCGCGGCAGCAAGACTCGAAGCCGCGGATCTGGCGGCGGTGGGCATCACCAACCAGCGCGCCTCGGCGGTGGTTTTCGACGAACGCGGGCGTCCGCTCGGACCCGTTCTCGGTTGGCAGGACCAGCGCACCCTCGATCGCTGCGGTGAACTCTTTGCCCAGGGCATCTTCGTCTTGCCGAATATGGCAGCGACCAAATGGGATTGGCTACTGGCGAAGCTCTCCCCCGAGGTCCGTCGAAAAGCCCGCCTCGGCACCATCGATAGCTTTCTCGCGGCGTCGCTCTCGGGCGGCTCGGTCCATGCGAGCGACCATTCCAATTTTTCAGTCACTGGCGTCTACGATCTGATGGCCGGAGTGCTCGACGCCGGTCTGATCGAGAAGCTCGGCTTCGAGATGGCGATGTTGCCGCGTCTCGTCGATTCGAGCGAAGTGGTGGGCGAGACGGCACAGCAGATCTTCGGCGCGAGTGTGCCCATCGCAGCTCTCGCGGGTGACCAGCACGCCGCCATGTACGCCCAGGGCTGTCATGCGCGAGGCATGGTCGAGCTGGAGCTGGGCACCTCGGGCATGGTCAAGCGCAATGAAGGGGAAGGGCTGACTGAGCTGCCGGCCGGAACCTATCCGCTGGTGCTTTGGGCGCTGGATGGTCGCCGCAGCTTTTGTCTCGAGGCACCCGTCCTCACCGCAGGCGCGACCGCACAATGGTTGCGTGACGGTCTTGGCATCGTGGAAAATCTGGCCGCAATCGAACCGCTTGCGCGCTCGGTCCCTTCCGCCGAGGGGGTTTGGGCGGTGCCGGCTTTTCAGGGTCTCGGCGGGCCGTATCTTGATCTCAACGCACGAGCCGTCATAGGTGGTTTATCGCGTGCCTCCACCCGGGCGCATGTGGTGCGTGCCCTGCTCGACGGCGTTGCCTGGCGTTGCGCCGAGGCCTGGCAGGCCCTTGCCGGGCCGGTTCCGGCGGCACCTCTTCGGGTTGGGGGCGGGGCTGCGGCGAACGATCTTCTGCTCCAGACCCTGGCCGATGCGGCTGGCGCGCCTGTCGAGCGGCCGGCGGTTCTCGAGCGCGCGGTGCTTGGTGCGGCATTTCTCGCCGGCCGTGCGGTTGGACTTTGGTCGGACGAGAAGGTCGCGAGCCGCTGGACGGCAGCCCGCGTCTTCGAGCCGATGATGGGTGCCGACGAACGTGGCGAGCGCCGCCGTCTCTGGGAAAAGCGCATCGCCGCCGTGCGCGAGCTCTCGGCATGAGGGCCTCAGTGATGCAGGAATCTGGTGCGGCACGTCTGCCCGAGCGGATAGAACTCGTCATGCTCGATTGTGACGGCGTGCTCTTTGAATCCTGCGCGGCAAATGTCGCCTATTACGACGCGATCCTCTCCCGGCTCGACCGGCCCCCGCTGAACGAACTGCAGCGCGAGCTGGCGCACCGACTCTCGACCGGGCAGTTGTTCGAGTATGTTTTCGCGGGCGATGCCGCGCTTCTCGAGCGATCACTCTCGGTCGCATGCGAGATCAGTTACGCGCCCTTCTTCGAGCAGATGACCCCGATGCCCAGGCTCTTTGAGGTGCTCGACACGCTCAGACGCTCCTGGCGAACGGCGATGGTGACCAATCGCAGCGCGACCATCGTGCCCTTGCTGGAGAGGTTCGGACTTGCGTCGCATTTCGATGCGGTGGTGGGGCTTTGCGACGTGACGCGGCCCAAACCAGCTCCCGACATGGTTGAGCTTTGTTTGGCGCGGCTTGGGGTCGAGCCGGCACGCGCGGTTTATGTGGGCGATTCGCCGACCGACGGTATGGCGGCGCGTGCGGCGGGCGTTCGCTTCATCGGTCTGGGTGCGGCGGTGGCGGGCGAAGAGCATTGGATTGCCGGGCTCGACGCCTTGCCGACATTTCTCGTCGAGCGCTTGTCGGTCGGTGTGAAATCGGGATAGAGAGGGACATGATTTTTAGCCGACCAAGAGCCGCGCGGACCACTTTTCTGGCCTCGCTCGCGCTCCTGCTCGGGGCTTGTGGCGAGGTCGATCAGCCGGTCTTTGCGATACTCTCGGCCTTTCCCGCCGAGTTGGACGCCGTTCTCGCGCGGGCAAAGATCGAGCAAACGGTGGCGGTTGACGGCCATCTCTTCCGCCTCGGTTGGGTTGGAGGGACGCGCGTCGTGGTCGGTATGACCGGCATCGGGCTCGGCAACGCCGAGGCAACCATGCGTACTCTGCTCGAGAACTTCGCCGTCAACGGAGTTGTGGTTTCCGGCGTGGCCGGCAGCTTTCTGCGGATCGGCGACGTAGCGGTTCCCACGACCTGGGCCTTCACCGGAGAGGACGAACGTTTCGCCGTCCATGCGCCCTGGCTCAAACTTGCCACTGACCTCGCCGAACCCGGGGTCGTTCCGCTCGAAGAGTGTACGATCGTGCCGGGCACGATTCCGATCTCCGGCGCCCTTTCCGGCGAGCGGGTATGCCTCGGTTTCGAGCCGATCATCGCGGTGGGTGGGGCCGGCGAGAGCAGTGATCCGTTCGGATCCAGGGGCTTTGTCTGCACCCCGGGCGGCAATGATGTTTTTGGTTGTGATCTGGCCGCACCGGCAGCTCTTGAGCGACGATTTTCGAAGACTGGCGTGGCGCTGGCAAACGTGGCGCTGGCCTCGGTGGATCAGGAGACCGCGGCGATCGCGCGCCAGGCGGTGGCACACGGCGTGCCTTTCATCGCTTTTCGCGCGGTCTCGGACGGGGCCGAGGATCCGCTTGACCTGCCTGGGTTCCCCAGTCAATTTTTTGTGTACTACCGCCTCGCGGCCGAGAATGCGGCTGCCGCCGCCGTTGCCTTCGTTCAGCACGCCGGCTGATCGCGCAACGCCGCCGCAAGATCGCGCCACCGCTCGGGCGGATCCTGCACCCGGTAGGGGATGTAGAGGTTCAATCGGTGGAAAAGCCCGTCGTAGCGTTGACGAAGCAGGCCGGGCAGATCGCCCCAGGACGAAGTGATGGCGAAGACCTCAAGCATCTCGGCCGTGACCAGCGCCGCCATGCCAGCCCAATCGCCGACGCGGCTGAGGCTGGTCAATTGCGAGGCCACCTCGCCCCAGCCGTGCAACTCGAAGACCGCTCGATAGGCGGGCGTGGAGGCGTAGAACGAGATCTGTGAACGGACCAGTTGCCGCATGCCCTCCTGCTCTTTGGGCGTGTCACCGACGATGGTGAAGCAGGAGGAGGTCAGCGTGATGTCTGCCAGGCTTCGCCCGGCCGCGCGTGCGCCCGCTGCGATTTGCGGCAGCACGGCCTCGCGCACATAGCGCACCGAATGCAGGGGGTGGACGTGGAAGCCGTCGCAAAGCTCGCCCGCGAGTCGGCATATATAGGGATTGACGCCGGCGATGTAGATCGGGATCTTCGGGTGTTCGATCGGCCCGGGATTGAAGAAGGGCGTCATTAACTGAAAGCGATAAAACTTGCCCTCGAAGCTGGGCCGGGTGCCGTTCTGGAAGGTATCCCATGCGGCGCGGATCATCAGGATCATCTCGCGCAGCTTCGGCCCGGGCGATTCCCAGGCGACGCCGAAACGCTTCTCGTTATGGCCCTTGACCTGGGTGCCGAGACCGAGAATCATCCGTCCATGCGAGAGCGCCTGCAGATCCCAGGCCAGCATGGCGTGCACCAGCGGGCTGCGTGGAAAGGCGACCGCAATCGAGGTGCCGAGTTCAAGCCGCTCGGTATGCTCGGCCGCAAGCGCCAGTGGCAGGAAGGGATCATGGCCAGTTTCCGCCGTCCACAGCCCTTTGAAACCGACTTTCTCGGCGGCCCGTGCTGCGGCGGGCACCTCGGCCAGTTTCGAGACGGCAAGTCCGGTATCGAGTTCGATCATTATTCGTTTCCTTTTATGCGGCTCTAAGCGACATTCCACGAAGAGGTCACGTCGCGCCGTGCGCCGCAAGTCGGGGGCCTATTCAACGAGGCAGATCCTGCCCGCCTGATGAAACCGGAAAGGAGCTACGTCGGGTCGCCCAGAGACTGCGACGACCTGCCATGCTTGCCAGGAAATAGCTATCGCGACAGCTTCGCACGGTGAGCCGGGTACAAATCCTCGAAGAGCCGTCAAGGTTTACCACCAGCGATCGCGCTCCGCTCTTCGCCCGGCCTTCTGAACTCCATCAAGCCGACCTGCTCGCCGGTGGCGCATCGACCCCTGTCGGCCAGCAAATGCATGATGAAACCGATAGCACCCAGAAAAAACCAGAATAAAAAGCATGAGCGACCAATCATTTTCCAATTCCGAACTTATTCTCTACCAAACGGAGGATGGCGGCACGCGCGTGCAAGTCCGGCTGGAAGACGAGACGGTCTGGCTGACGCAAAAACAGATGATGGAGCTGTTTCAGACGTCGGTTCCGAATGTGAGCATGCATATCCGCAACCTCTTCGCGGAGAAAGAACTACAGGCGTTTTGAGTCGTTAAGGAATTTTCAGCAACTGCCGCCGACCGCAAGAGCTACGCCACGCAGCACTATAACCTGGATGTCATTATTTCGGTGGGCTACCGGGTAAAAACGCCGCGCGGCAAGCAGTTCCGCATCTGGGCCACGCAGCGGTTGCGGGAGTCCATCGTGAAGGGGTTCACGATGGACGACGAGCGTCTGAAGCAATCCGGTGGCGGCGCGTATTTCGACGAGTTGTTGGAGCGCATTCGCGACATCGATTTTGCCGAACCCCAGGCCCGCAGTCGCCGAATGATGACGATGCGCGCCTCGATCGCGAAGCTGGACGAGTTCATGCGGATCAGCGAGCAGGAAGTCCTAAGCCACGCGGGCCAGGTCGGCCAAGGGGAGGCGCTGGCGCTGGCAGAGGCGGATTTTGAAAAGTACCGCCACGTCCAGGATGCGAAACCGTTCCCTTTGGAAGAGCATTTCATCGAGGCCATAGAGCAGCTGAAGCAGTTGGAGGAAGGCAAACGCCAGAAAAAAAGATAACTGACAAACCCCACGCACAATCCAAGAAAAACTGCCAACAAAAAACTTTTTCCGGGGGCCTCGGATACGAAAACCTCGGCGAGTGGAACAAAATCAGAGCCGCGAGGTGCGGGCATCAGGGACGGTGGAGGGTTCATCAACAGCCGCAGGTCCTGCTCGCATGGCCTCAAAGAACGCCAGCAGCCACGCCACCCACATTGAGTGACCTCGACGCATGGTCCATGCTCAACCCATGGAAGCGCGCATGCGGCTCGGCGATTTTCTCGTCGCCTACCTGTGCCGCGCCGAAGTCGATCGCATTTTCGGCATGCTGCCCTCAAGGCAGTCGGACCGCCGCCGACGCCCCGGGAGGCCTCGTGCCCTCAGGGCGTGGGGACGACCTGCGAATCGAGCGGCGATCCCTTAGCGAGAAAACCATCGTTGGCGATCAGCAGGTGTCGACCCGAACGGCCGAGAACGTGCCAACCTGGAACTGTCCCACCCGGATCTTGAAAGCTGGGCGCAACCAAGCCGACGGCCGGGCGCGGCCCCATCGTGCTCAGGAAGCTCTGCTGCGAATGGATGAGTCTCCGGTCTTGTGCCTTGTTGACGGGCAAGACAATAGACGACTGAGCTTCGGTTCGACTAACCAGCCGCTGCAAATAGAATTCAAGCCCGTTGCCGCGGACACCAAGGGCAAAGACCTCTGCACCGTCGGCACCGGGCGTCGCTTCGATCATCCGGACCAGAGGCCGGACCGAGCCTCCCTCCTGGACGAGGATGCGATCGGCTTGCGTGAAGAGGCCGACCCAAAGAAGGATCGCTCCGCAGCCGAGTGCCAAAATCAGGTTGCTTGTCCTCTGGCGCTGACCGATGCCCGAGAGCAACACGCTGAACAAACAGATCAGGAGAACGAGCAGAATGGTGAACGCGCCCCCAAACCACACGTCGCGGTAACGCGGGTCGTATATCCGCATTCCGAAGAGGACGAGCGGCAACGCTATCGTCAATACAAGTGAACAAATCAGACCCCAACGGACGGCCTGCCGCAATTCAGATTCGGCGGACGGGGTAACGCACCAGCGTGCCATGAGCAGAGCGAGCGGTGGAAAGAGGGGAAGCACATAAGTCGCGAGCTTCGAGCCGCTCAACGACAGCACCAGCAAGGGCGGAAGGATCCAACCGCCAAGCAGGCAGCTCTCTGCTTTGACCTCGGTCTTCGCCCGCAGGGCTTTCCAGGCATCGTATACAACGGCAAGCAACAGAGGCGTCCAGGGCAACATTCCGATCAGGAGCACCGGAATGAAGAACCAGAAAGGCTGCGAGCGCCCGTGTACCGTGCTGAAGAGCCGGTCACGCAACTCGTACTCTAAAAAATATTGTATCAGGGCCGGATGCCGCAGGGTCACGAGCACGAACCACGAAGCCGCAAGGGATGAGGTGATCAGGAGTCCGCTTGTCCATCCGAGGTGGATTGTTTGACCACGCCGGCGCAAACCCCTCTGCCAGCAGAGCGCGGCCGAGATCGGTACCAGCAGAGCCATCGGTCCTTTGGCGAGGAAGCCGAAACCCATGGCGACGAAAAAGCCTACGCGCCATGCGCTCTTGCCACGGCCGGCGATCAGCTCGACGAGGCAGGCGATCGCGAGCGTGATCCAGAAAGTCAGCGTCATATCGGGCGTGAGCGTGCGGCTCAGCAGCGTGAACTCGATGGTGGAGAGGAGAAGGAGCACAGCGGTGACTTGAACCGATGAGCCGAAGAGCGTTGCGGCCATGCGCCAAGTCAAGTATAGTGTACCGAGCGAGGCCAGGGCCGAGGGTAGCCGGGCCGCCCATTCGTTGACGCCGAAGAGGCGAAATGCGAGTGCGGTCATCCAGTATAAAAAAGGTGGTTTCTGAAAATGTTCGAAGCCGTTCAGGTAGGGGATGAGCCAATCACCCGAGGCCGCCATTTCGCGCCCGATTTCGGCGTAGCGGGTTTCGTCGGGCTCGTTCAGCCCGCGCGTCCCAAGCCAGGCAAAGAGCGCGACGACGACGAAAACCCAGACGACTGCGGGGCGGGAGGCTCGCTTTATCGGGTTCACGGCGCGGGGTCTGGTGTGGCAAAGGCAGGCGTCTTTGCCGTCATCGCCGTCAGCGGAAACGAGCGGCGCAAATACCACCAGAGACCAAGGGTATCGAGCAGCGGCCGCCAGAGAAATACGGCAACTCCATAGCTTGACTGTCCCCCCAATCTTGGCCGGTGCGCAACCGGGCATTGGGCCACCTTGAAGCCGGCGGCCACGGCCATCGCCGGCAAAAAGGAGTACAGGGTTCGGATCGGCAGCAATGTAGCGATGATTTCCCGGCGGAAGGCTTTCAGGGCGCAGCCGCTATCATCCATTCCATCGCGCAGAATGCGCTGCCGCAATTGGTTGGCGAGCCGCGACATGGCGAGCCGCAACCATGCATCTTGACGGCCGACGCGCATACCCACCACCATATCGGCTGCAGGCAGGGCGCGGAGCAGAAGGGGGATGTCGTGCGGATCATTCTGGCCGTCGCCGTCCATCGTGATCACGATCGGTGCCGTTGCTGCTCGCAGTCCGGCAGAGAGCGCCACAGCCTGGCCGCGGTTGTGCGCGAGTTCGATCAGCTTGGTAAAAGGATGTTTTGACGCATGCTCGGCGAGGATCAGAGCGGTCCCATCCGTGCTGCCATCGTCCACCAGGATCACCTCGAAAGTCGTGGCGATAGCCTGCATCACTTCCTCGATTTCGCCGAGGAGGGAGGCGGCATTGGCGGCCTCATTGAAGAACGGAACGACCACCGAGTAAAGCGGGGTGCAGTCTCCTGCCATGCCCACAGCTTAGCGGCTGCCGAAGGAAAGCCCTACCAAGGCTGGACTCTCGCCCGTCGGCGGTGGTAAGCCCCAAGACGCGAAGATTTTTGGGAAGCCGGTGAAAGACCGGCGCGGCTCCCGCCACTGTAAGTCGGAACGAAAGTGCCACAAAGCCACTGCCCTTTTCGGGTGGGAAGGCGGCGCGAGTAGGAAGCCGGCGAGCCAGGAGACCGGGTCTTCGCGATGGCAACGTCGAGGTCCTCCGGGATGTGGGGACGCAGAGTCGCAAGCCCGGCCCTTGTGGCCCGGGGAACCTCGTCGAGAGCGTCGCGGGATGTGACGTGCGGAAGGGTTTCCGGGGATGCGCCGAATCAGGGCTTTACGAAGGGGCTTTCAGCACCTCCGCGTCTGCCGCGGGGGCCTCGTCAGCTCTGTGCTGGTTGGGGTCTTGTTCGCATTGCTGCCCGCCGCCGAGAGCAACGCGCAGGATCCCGAAGCGCCCAATCCGCAAGCCCTGGGCGCGCAGACACCAGATGCCGCCGCCACTGCGGTCGCGGCCGATTCGGGTGCCCTTGAGCGGATCGAGGTGAGGGCCCATCGCATCGCCATGGTTGCCGATCCGACCTCGTTTGCGACCGTGGTCGAGGTCAGTAATCAAGACATTGACGAATTCAAGACAGTCGCCCAGGTGCTGTCCGAGACCGTCGGTGTGCAAGTCAAGAGCTTCGGCGGACTCGGCGATTTCGCTACCGTCTCGATCCGCGGCAGCACGGCGTCGCAGGTGCAGATCTATATGGACGGCGTGCCGCTTACCCGGGCGCGAAGCGAAAGCGTCAACATTGCGGATCTGCCGCTCGATCCTCTCGAGCGCATCGAAATCTATCGCGGTACCACTCCGATTTCGGTGGGAGCATCCTCGCTCGGCGGCGTGATTCAGCTCGTGACACGCGACCCTGGCGACCAGCCGATGTTTTCGCTGCTGACGGGTGGCGGTTCGTTCGGAACCCGCAAGCTTTCGATGACGGGGAGCGCACGCTCGGGCGATACCGGCTGGCTGGTATCAGGCACCTATCTCGGGTCGCAAGGCGATTTCTCCTACCCGGACGATAATGGCACGCCACTCAACCCGCGTGACGATAGCCAACGCCGCCGCGAGAGCAACGCATTCAACTGGGGCGACAGCATTTTCAAAGTCGTGCACGATGTGTCGCCCGAGACCCGGCTCTCCGCTTTTGCCGAAGTCTTCGTCAACTCCGAAGAAGTTCCCGGTCTCGCCTCGCTTGACCGCGTCACCGGGGCGACCCTCTTCGATCTGCGGCAGGTCGATTATCTGCGACTCGATATGGCCGACATCGCCAACACAGGTATCGCCGCCGACGGCACGCTCTGGTTCGTCTACGAGCAGGAGCGCTTCGAGGACCCACTCGGCCGTGTCGGCCTTGGCGTCCAGGACACCAGCAATCAAAATTATGCGCCGGGTCTCTCGTTGCACGGGGCCTATGAGCAAGCGATCCATCTTCTTGAAGCGCGCGTCGATTTTTCGGGCGAGCTTTTCGTGCCCCGGGACGAGGCGCGTCCTCATGCCGCCGGCCCGACTCAATCCCGCCTGCTCTTTGATGTGGCTGCCGGCGATACTGTTTCCCTGCTGCAGGGCGACCTTCTGGTCGATGCTCAACTCCGGTTTGAATTCGCTGCTGACGATTTCAGGCCCGAGGAAACGCCGCTACGCCCCTTGCTGAAAGAATCCCAAGGGGGAACTTTTCACCTTTTCACACCCCGAGTTGGGGCCAGCTACGAAGCCGTGCCAGGACTTTGGTTAAAAACGAATATTGGACGCTACGGACGAGTCCCCAGCTTCACCGAACTTTTCGGCAATCGCGGCACGCTGATCGGTAATCCGGCGCTGGTGCCCGAGCAGGGCGTGAACGTGGATGCAGGTCTGGAGGCGCGCTTTTGGGATCTAGGTTTTCTGAGGAGTCTTCGTCTTGAGCCGGTTTTCTTCTGGCGCGATGTCGATGAGCTGATCCTGTTGCGACGCAATTCGCAAAGTGCTGCGACCTTCGTGAATGTCGGTAGCGCCGAAATCATCGGCGCCGAACTTGGCGGCAGCGCCGAAGCCGATTGGGGCACACGCCTGGTGCTCGCTCTCACCTGGCAGAATGCCGTCAATCATACAGGCGCTCGCGACGGCCGGCGATTGCCGGGCCTGGCGGAGGGCGTCGGCTATCTGCGTCTCGACCAACAGATCGGGAGGGCCTTGCCTTTCTATGAATTGAACTTCGACTCGGGGAATTTTCTCGATGAGGATAATTTTCTAGACGTGGCGCCCCGGCAGATCCATTCCGCAGGGGTCGAGTGGGGCTTTACGCGGCAGGGTCTGACTGTCACGATTCAGGCGGTGAATCTTACCGACAATCAGGTGGCCGATGTTGCCGGCTTTCCGCTGCCCGGGCTCTCGATTCTCGGTACGATCGCCTGGCGTTGGGGAGCGGCGGCTCCGTCGGGGGCCGCATGAGAAAAGCGACGCACGACGGAAACAGGCAGGGTGATGAGGCGCGACGATGCGGCGTCCGTGGGGCTGTGGCCCTCCTGAGAGGGTGTCCGCAGAAGGAGGAGCCCGTCCGGCGCGACCCTTTGGGCGTCGGTAAGGTGGTGGCCTTCCTGAGCCGGTCTCCGCGAAAAGAAAAGCCCGTCCGGCTCGACCCTCGCGGGTTCCGCCGGTGGGTAGCCCTACTCACCGGCCTGTTGCTCGCGGCCTGCACCGGAGGCGGGGCCCGGCCCGAGCCCCTGCCACCTGTTGCTTCCTCAGGTATTCTGGCCCTGACAACAAATTTCCAGATCGGTTCCTTCTCGGTTGCTCCGCTCGACGATCCGGCGCAGATGAGTGGCGATCTCGGTCAGGCGCATGGCGACAGCGTGGCGCGGGCGCAATTCGGCGCCGTGTACGTCGTCAATCGCTATGGCGGTGACAACATCCAGCGGCTCGACCCCGAGCGGAATTTTGCAACACTCTGGCAGTGTTCGGTTGGTAATGGCTCCAACCCCCACGATTTGGCGCAGGTGGCTTCCGACAAGGCCTACGTGACGCGCTATGAGGCCGCTTCGTTGGCGATTGTCGACCCTTCCACCGGCCCCGAATGCGCCGGCTTCCTGCGGGGCGAGGTCGATCTTTCTGCCTTTGCCGACGCGGATAGCGTGCCGGAAATGGACCAGATGGTTGTCGTCGGCGAGTATCTTTTCGTCAGTCTGCAACGTCTCGATCGCCGTACCTTCGAGCCGAGCGGGCAAAGCCTGCTGGCGGTGATCGATACCTCTACCGACAAAATCGTCGATGTGGATCCCGCGACGCCCGGGCTGCAGGGGATTGAACTCCTCGGCCGCAACCCTTTCGCTGAAACCAAGGGCCTGCCGCTCGACCCCTTGAGCGGCAAGATCCTGGTCGCCAGTGTGGGCAGTTTTGCTAGGCTTGACGACGGTGGCATCGAGATCGTCAATCCCTGGACTCTGCGCAGCGAGGGCTTCCTGGTGACGGCGGCAGCGCTCGGCGGCAATATCAACGATTTCGTGATCGCCGGCAGCGGGCGGGGCTATGCGGTCATCACCGACGAGCGCTTCAACAATTCTGTGATTCGCTTCGATCCGTCCAACGGCACGGTTCTGGCGACTCTTCTTGAGGGCCCCGACTACCTGCCCGATATCGAGTGGGTACCCGAACGCGGCTGGCTCCTGGTGGCAGACCAGAATCTTTACCGCCCGGGGATATGGATCTTCACTGCCGATGATAAACCGCTTGACCCGGCACCGATCCGCACCGGCTCGCTGCCACCATTCAACCTGCTCGTGCTGCCCGAGCCCTGAAAGCGGCTCGCCGGGCCTTCAACGCTGGCGCGGCATCAGGCCCACCCGGTCGAGCCGACTTGCGGCGACCGCACTCACCGCACTCAGCAGCATCAAATAGAAGGCGGGCGCCAGCATCGAGCCGCTGCGCTCGATCAGCCAGGTGCATAACAGAGGCGTCGTGCCACCGATCACGCCCACGGCCAGATTGTAGCCGAGCCCGGCGGCCGACGAGCGGATATGGCCGGGGAAAAGCTCGACCATGGTCGCGGGAATCGTTCCTTGCAGAAACGCCATCAAGACCGCTGCGGCAAGTAATGCTCCAAGAATCAGGAACGGCTCACCGCTATTGAGCAAGAGAAATAAAGGAACCGCCAGGAGCAGAAAGGCGACCGACGTGGCAAGCAGCACCCGGCGGCGACCAAGGTGGTCGGAGGCGAGGCCACCGAGCGGAATCAAGGCGATCAGCACGGCCATGGCGACGGTGTTCATCAGCAGGGAATTTTCCACCGGCGGCACCACCAGACGACCGAGATAAGTCGGCATCCAGACGAAGAGCATGTAGAAGCCCCCTGCAAAAAGCGGCAGCAGCGTACAAAGATGGGCGATGGCCCAGGGTTGCTGACGGAGTGCCGCCCGGACCGGATGCTTGTCGAGCACCGCGGCAACACGAGCCACGATGAAGGCGGGTGATTCTTCGAGACCGCGTCTGAGCCAGAACGCCACGCCGCCGAGCACGGCCCCGGCGAGAAAGGGCAGCCGCCATCCAAAGGCCGCGATTTCGGAGTGGGAGAGGGTCGCTTGCAGCAGCGTGCCGACGCCCGAGCCAAGAAGCATTCCGGCCGTCGCGCTAAGTGTCGCCCAACTTGTGAAGAGGCCGCGCCGTCGCGCCGGGGCCAGTTCGGCGAGCCAGACGATCGAACCGATCAACTCACCTCCCACCGAAAGCCCTTGCAGCAGCCGTACCGTCACAAGAAAAACTGGCGCCCAGAGCCCGACTGCGGCATGGGTGGGCAGCAGGCCGAGTAGCGTGGTGGAGACCGCCATGAGGACGACCGAGCCGATCAGGGCAGGGCGACGACCATAGCGATCGCCGACATGACCAAAGAGGGCGCCGCCGAGCGGCCGTACCAGGTAGCCGACCGCGAAGACGGCGAAGACCTGGAGCAGGGAAGCCACGGGATCGCCCGAGGAGAAGATGCGCGCCCCGATCACCGGCGCGAGGAAGGCGAAGATCGCGAAATCGTACCACTCCAGAACGTTGCCGATGATGCCGGCCGCCGTGCTGCGTCGCGGTCCCTTGAAGGGAACCGGAGTATGCGGCATCGAGTTCAAGTCAGACCAAGGGTGCGAGAGGCGCACGAGACGGCCCGGAAGCAGGCATCGGTCGCGCGAGATCGGCTGCCTTGCGTCGAGCACATGATGCTTTGCTTATGCATGAGCCGGCGACACACCGCCAGCCGGCTCGAACGAATCGCCCTCGCCAATGGTCGCGAACGGCCAAGAAACCCGGGAGCATGAACCCGGGACCCGTGCGCCTCTGATCCCGACCGGGTACCGGAGATTGCGGGTATCGAGCTGCGGCCTGGCGGCAGATATGGCGATGCCGGTCGCGCGCCGTGCGACGAAATCGTTTAACCTGAACGGGCTTCCTCCGGCTACACACCCGACGAGGAGATCTCATTATATTGAAAGCCAGCACAAGCCCGACGAGCGACGTATTTTCGCAAATCCCCGAGCGGTTCAATTTCGCGCGCGATGTGGTGGATGCCTGGGGTCGTGATCGCGGCCGGATCGCGCTCTATTTCGAGGACGAAGCCGGTCATACGGCGCGCTACGGCTTCTGGGATTTCAGCATCTGGTCGAATCGTTTTGCCAATCTGCTCAGCGGGCTGGGCCTGCGTCGCGGCGAGCCGGTGCTCGTCATCTTGCCGCGTCTGCCGCAATGGCACGCCGTGGTTCTGGCGGGACTCAAGCTCGGCGCGATCGTCATCCCCTGCACGGCCTCGCTCCGACCGAAGGACGTGGCCTATCGGGCGCAACACTCGGGCGCGCGCGCGGTCATTAGCACGGCCGAGGGTGTCGGCGTGGTCGATGCGGTACGGGAGCAATGCCCAGGCCTCACCATCTTTGTTTCGGTCGGAGGCGGCGGCGAGCTCCCGACCGGTTGGATTGACGGCGATGCGGCGGCGGCTTCAGCGAGCGAGAATTTCGAGGTGGCCGATACGCGTTCCGACGAGGCCGCACTTTGCTATTACACCTCTGGCACGACCAAGGACCCCAAGGCCGTGCTGCACAGCCATGCCTACACATGGTGTCATAGATTGACTGGCCGCGAATGGCTGGATGTGCGCGCCGACGGTCTGCATTGGACGACCGCCGATACCGGCTGGGCGAAAGCGGCCTATGGGGTGCTTTTCGGCCCCTGGAGCCAGGGCGCACCGATCCTGATGGTGAATGCCCGTTTCGATCCGGCGCGACAGCTCAAGTTGATCGAGCGCTACGCCGTGACGACCTTCTGTGCTCCCCCGACCGAATATCGGATGCTAGTCAAGCAAGATATGAACAGCTTCGATTTATCGTCGCTGCGCCATTGCACCGGTGCGGGCGAGCCGCTCAACCCCGAGGTGATGCGCATCTGGCACGAGCGCACCGGCCGGTGGATCCACGACGGCTATGGCCAGACCGAATCGATCATCCTGCTCGCCAATCTCCCCGGCATGGAGATCCGCCCGGGTTCGATGGGCCTGCCGCTTCCAGGCCACGATGTGGTGGTGCTGGACGACGACGGCCAAGAAGCTGCGCCCGGCGAGGTGGGGGAAGTGGCGGTGCGCGGCAGACCGCCATCGCTGCTGCTCGAGTACTGG
>VFKT01000335.1 GCA_009885395.1 Deltaproteobacteria bacterium
AGATCCGCCCGGTACCGGCGCCGGGCGACGGGGTCGATGACCTCGCCACCAAAGATCAAAGTCTCAGGCACGCTCGTATGTCGGCACTCACTCACCCGCCACCATCCCTCTCGCCGTCGAGTCAATGCCGCTCCCGGCAGGCGTCGTCTGCACCTCCGGCAGCCTGCGGCGACCGACCAGCACATAAAGTGTTGCCATGCGCACGGCCACGCCGTTGGTCACCTGGTCCATGATCACGGAGTAGGGCCCATCGGCCACCGTGCTCGAGATCTCGACGCCGCGGTTGATGGGGCCGGGATGCAGAATGATGACATCCTTCCGCGCCAACGCCACCGCGTCCACTGTGAGCCCGTAGAGCCGCGAGTACTCCGCCAGCGATGAGAAATAGCGCCCGTTCATCCGTTCGTGCTGGATGCGCAGCATCATGATCACATCCACATCGCGCACGCCCTCGTGCAGATCATGCACCAATTCGGCGCCGAAGAGCGCGAAATCGCGGGGCACCAGCGTGGGGGGACCGACCAATCGGACCCGGGCTCCGCAGGCCCGCAGCGCGTGCAAATTCGAGCGCGCCACGCGACTGTGCAGGATATCGCCCACGATCGCGACCGTGAGTCCGTCAAGGCGCCCTTTGTGCTCGCGTATGGTGAGCAGATCGAGAAGTGCCTGGGTCGGGTGTTCGTGCGCTCCATCGCCCGCATTGATGATCGGGCAATTCACATGACGGGCCAGCAATTCGGGGGCTCCCGAAGCGGGATGACGGACCACGATCGCATCGGGCCGCATCGCCGCCAGGTTGCGCGCCGTATCGGCCAGCGTCTCGCCCTTGGAAACCGATGAAGCCTTGGCGGTCAGATTGATCGTGTCGGCCGACAATCGTTTGGCGGCAATTTCAAAGGATGTGCGGGTCCGCGTACTATCCTCGAAAAAAAGATTGACTATGGTGCGCCCGCGCAGGGCAGGCACCTTCTTGATTTCGCGATCCGATACCTCCTTGAAGGTTTCGGCAGTATCCAACAAAAAGCCGATTTCCTCGGCCGACAAGCCCTCAAGGCCAAGGAGATGGGGCCGCTCGAAGAGCATGCTCATCGTCCCCCTCCCCCGTTCAGCTCGCCATTGAGAATCAGCGCCACCTCGTCATGGCCCTCGGATTCCTGCAAATCGACTGCGACCAGTTCCTCGCGATGCGTAGGAAGATTCTTGCCAACGTAATCCGGACGGATCGGCAGCTCCCGGTGGCCGCGATCGACGAGCACCGCAAGCTGAATCGCCCGCGGTCGGCCGAAATCCATCAACGCATCAAGCGCCGCCCGCACCGTGCGCCCGGTATAGAGGACGTCATCGACCAGCAGCACCACCCGGCCATCGATCTCCCAGGGGATATCGGTGATCTGCACCAGCGCCTGGTCGGCGCCGCGCGAGATATCATCACGATAAAGCGTGACATCCATCGCGCCGCAGGGCACCTCGGCCCCCTCGAGCCGACCGATTTCGGCCGCCAGCCGCCGCGCAAGAATATCGCCCCGCGAGCGGATGCCAATCACCACCAGCTCGGCTGCGCTTTTGTTGCGCTCAAGAATCTCGTGCGCAATGCGCGCTAGCGCGCGCTTGAGTCCCGTAGCGTCAAGGACGACGCGTCTCGATCGCGATCCGTTTTCCATCCGCATCCCTTCCGGACCTCGCCGGGCCCGACTTAAAAGGCGCGCGGCTCAGGTACTGCCGTCTGGGAGCGATGTCAAAGCCGGCGGAACAAGCCGCCGGGCGCCGCCTGAAACTCAGCGGATGCGTTCGGAACGAGCCTTCTCGAGCAGCGCGCCGAGCGTGTTCAGGGCAGCGGGCCCATTCTCGCGACGCCATTCGTCGACTACCTGGCGCTCGTCCCGCTTCACGGCCCGTTTGCGGGAAAGTTGCACCTCGCGACCGCCCCGCTCGACCATCCCGATCTCAAGCCGAAGCACCTGGCCCGGCTTGAAATTCTCAGGCTGCTCGCCCGAGCCGAGCTCGCGACGATCGACGAAGCCGTGCCGACCGGGGCCGAGGTCGATCCACAGCCCCTCGCGATCGATCCGTTCGACCGGCGCCTCGATCACGTCGCCGCGCCGCAGATTCGGCCAGACGAACCTCTGGCCCGGCTCGAGCCCCGCGGGTGCCGGCAGCAATTCGGCGCGACGTCTCTTTGAGTCGATAGCGAAGACCAGCAGCAACATGGTGGCCCCGGCCGCAGTCGCAGCGGCAAGCGCCTCCCAGGCTTTCTCCGGCACCTCTTCGCGATGCAACAAGCCTTCGACCCCGGCTCGGATCTCGATGAAGACCCCGAACTCGGCGGCGCGCAGAAGCTGGCCCTCGACCACGCAACCGCGTGGCAGCTCGCGTTCGGCCTCTTTCCAGGGCTCGGGCAGCACCGCCTTGCGGCTCAGCGAAAGCGAACCGCTGCGGGGATCAAAGCGACGGACTTCGGCCTCGATCTCCTGACCTGCATAGAGCAAATCGCCCGGACGCAGCACCCGACCATGGGCCAACTCTTCGCGACGGATATGGCCTTCGAGGCCCTCGCCGGGCGCACCGAGCACCACCACGGCGGCGCCGTGCTCGCTCACCCGAACCACCCGGGCCCGCAGCCGCGCGCCCGGCACGAAGCGGGTTGCCGCCTCGGCCAAGCCCTGCTGCCGATCCTGTTCGAGGAGACGCCGTCGTGAGAGCAGCAGCACGCCGTCGGGGCGTCGACCGAGCACGGCGAATTCGAGCTGGTTACCAATCAGGCTGGAGGCCGTCTCGCCACCCCGCTCGTCGGTCTGGCGCAAGGAACAAAAACCCGGCCCATTCGGCGTCTCGACCTCAACACCACCCTTGACGCGGCCGGAAATCCGTCCGATCAGGAGTTCGCCGGGGGCGCTCCCAGGCTCGCCCGTCAGCACTTCGCCCATCTCTTTTTCTTCAACCTCGGCCATCGCACCGCTCCGACCGTGATAGCTCGTAAATCTTGCGTTCAGGCCGATTCGGCGAGCCGCTGCGCGCCTGCCTTCTCGAACGAAGCCGGCGCGCCCACTTTGATGATGCGGTCGCCATACTGAACTTCGAGGCCACGGGTAGAGTTACGCGTATCCACGACCAATCGCGAATTGGCAACGATGTTGGGGATATCGAAGGAGGTATGGTCGGTCAGGATCACCACACAATCCGCCAGGCGCAGCGCTTCCTCCGTGAGGGGAACGCTGGCCATCGAGCCGTGCTCGCCGGCAAATTCGGGAACGAAGGGATCGTGGTAGCTCACACGGGCACCGCGCTGCTCGAGTTTCTCGATCACCGTCAGCGCCGGCGATTCGCGCATATCGTGGACGTCCTTCTTGTAGGCCACGCCCAGCGCCAGGATCCGGGAACCCTTGACCGATCGTCCCTGGTGGTTCAATCCGGCCGTGATCTTATCGACCACATGCATCGGCATATGCTGATTGACCTCGGACGCTAGAGCGATGAAACGCGCGGTGAAATCGTGCGCCTTGAGTTTCCAGGCGAGATAATGCGGATCGATCGGGATGCAATGGCCGCCCAGCCCGGGACCGGGATAGAAGGGCATGAAGCCAAAGGGCTTGGTCGCCGCAGCGTCGATCACCTCGTAGGCATCCACCCCGAGCACATCACTCATCGCCGCGAGTTCGTTGACCAGCGCGATATTCACGCTGCGGAAGGTATTCTCGAGCAGCTTCACCATCTCGGCCGTGCGCGCCGAGGAGACCGACACCACATTGTCGATGAACTGCGAGTAGAGCAAGGCCGCCAATTCGGTGCAGCGCGGCGTGATCCCGCCGACGACCTTTGGCGTGTTGCGCGTGCCATGCGTTTTGTTGCCCGGATCGATGCGCTCGGGTGAGAACGCGAGAAAAAATTCGCGTCCGACCTGCAGCTTCGCGGTCTCGAGCTCGGTCCGGATCAATTCATCGGTGGTGCCGGGATAGGTGGTGCTCTCAAGCACGATGAGCTGACCTGGATGCAGATGCTTCTTGATCTTCGCCACCGCATCGAGAATATAGGTGACGTCGGGGTCTTTGGTCTTCGAGAGCGGCGTCGGCACGCAAATGCTGACCGCATCGACGTCGGCGAGGATCGAATCATCCGTGGTCGCGCGCAGCTTGCCGCTGCGGACGAGCGGCTCGAGCACGGACGTGGGGACATCGGCGATATAGGACCGCCCGGCGTTCACCTCGTCCACCTTGCGCTTGTCGACGTCGAGACCAATCACCTCGAAGCCGGCTTCGGCCATCTCGACGGTGAGCGGCAAACCGACGTAGCCCAGGCCGATGACGGCGAGACGGGCGTTGCGAGCCTTGAGTTTTTCACTGAGTTGCATCTGAACCTCCGGAATGGGGAGTGGCGCACCCGGACGAGTGACCGATTTCCCCGATTGAACGAGAACTATTTGGAATTATTGAAAGAGACTGCCGATACGACCGAATCTGGGCCAGGTCTTTTCCCCGTCCCAGGACCAGTAGATGACGAACGCCTTCCCCTTGATATTCTCATAAGGAACGAAGCCCCAGAAGCGAGAATCATAGCTCTGGTCCCGATTGTCCCCCATCACGAAGACATGCCCCTCTGGTACTGTGACCGGCCCAAACTCATCCCGTGTCCCCGGCTCGAAGCCCCGCACCCATTGGGCGTAGGCCTCCTGCTGAACATCGACCGCCTGACCATTTCGGAATAGCTGCTTTTTGCGAATCTCGATGGTGTCGCCTGGAATTCCGACCACCCGCTTGATGAAATCCTTCGAGGTGTCCTCTGGAAAGACGAAAACGACGATATCGCCGCGCTCGGGGCTCATGAAGTCGAAAATCCGTTGCCCCGAGATCGGCACCCGCAGCCCGTAGAGGAGTTTGTTGACCAGCAGATGGTCGCCGATCTGCAGCGTCGGCAGCATTGATCCGGAGGGGATCTTGAAAGCCTGAACGAAAAAGGTCCGGATCACCAGGGCAAGCGCCAGGGCGACCAGGATGGCTTCGGCGTATTCCCGGAATGCTGATTTCTGCCCTACCGGCTCGTGAGTCGGCTTCCGCGCAGGCCGACTCACGAGGTCCCCACCCGCAGCGCAGCCAGGAAAGCCTCCTGGGGGATTTCAACCCGGCCCACCTGCTTCATGCGCTTCTTGCCTTCCTTCTGCGCCTCGAGGAGCTTGCGCTTGCGCGAAATATCGCCGCCATAACATTTGGCGGTGACATTCTTCCGCAAGGCCTTGACCGTCTCGCGAGCGATGATCTTGGCCCCGATCGAGGCCTGGATCACGACCTCGAAGAGTTGCCTCGGGATGAGCTCTTTCATTTTCGCCGCAAGTTCACGCCCGCGCGGGTAGGAGTGATCGCGATGGACGATCAGCGAGAGCGCATCGACGATCTCGCCATTGATGCGAATGTCGAGCTTCACCAGCGGGGCCGGCTTGAAATCCTCGAGTTCGTAGTCCAGCGAAGCATAGCCCCGGGTGCCGGATTTGAGGCGGTCATAAAAATCCATGACGACTTCGTTCAGCGGCAGCGCGTAGGAAAGCATGACGCGATTCTCGCCAACATAGCGAAGAGCACGCTGGGTGCCGCGCTTCTCCTCGCAGAGGGCGAGCACCGCCCCCAGGTACTCGGCAGGCAAATGGATGGTCGCCACGATGATCGGCTCCTCGACAAGCTCGACTTCCTGCGGATCGGGCAGCTTGGCCGGGCTGTCCACCATCAGAACTGCGCCGGCGGTGGTCGTGACCCGATAGGCGACGGTGGGAGCGGTGCTGATCAGGTTGAGGTCGAACTCGCGTTCCAGCCGCTCCTGGACGATTTCCATATGCAGCAGGCCCAGAAACCCACAGCGGTAGCCAAAACCGAGCGCAATCGAACTTTCCGGTTCATACGAAAAAGCCGCGTCGTTGAGCTTGAGCTTCTCTACCGCCCCGCGCAAGGCCTCGTACTGCCGGCTGTCGGCTGGGTAGAGCCCGGCGAACACCATCGGCTTGACGGTCTGAAAACCCGGCAGGGCCTCGGCGGCAGGTCGGCTGACATGGGTAACGGTGTCGCCGATGCGGGCGTCTTCGATCCGCTTGATCGAGGCGCTCAGCGTTCCGACCTCGCCGGGCCCGAGTTCGTCAATCTCGCGTTCGCGCGGCGCCAACACGCACAGCCGCGTCACTTCGTAATCCCGACCAACCCCCATCAGGTGGATCCGTTCGCCCCGTCGTACCCGCCCCTGCTTGACCCGGATCAGCACCACCGCACCATGATAGGGATCGAACCAGGAATCGAAGAT
>VFKT01000071.1 GCA_009885395.1 Deltaproteobacteria bacterium
CCTCCTCGTGGTGAATGTAAATTCCGTTTGCTGCCAGAACACCCGGGAGGTGCCGGGGCCGGAGCGCAGAAGGGAGCGGAGTTTTTCGAGGATCATTTTCATGGTTTGCTTTTGGAATTGTGACCGTGGTGATGCGGTCACGAAAAACCGGCTCCAGGCCACGCTGACCCTTAGTCCACCTTCGCCATCCCGGAGCCGGCTTTCCAGCCGCACGCGCAGTTGAGCACGGCTTTGTGGACAACCGCTGTCCCACCCATGATTTTTTCTGATGCCGGCAAAAAAACCTGCCGCGCCCCCTGAAGGTGTGCCCTCTCCACTTTTCACAAAAAAAAACGCAGTCCTTCTGTGAAAAAATCCAACCACGGACAGCCGTTGTCCCAGTGGCGTGCTAAAGTCGGTCCACATTTATGACTTCTGAAACCTCTCTTGCGCCCATCCGGGATGACGGCCTCATTCGCCAACGTCTCCGTGTGGAAGCCGCACTCCAGCACCGGGACATTCCCGTGCGTTTTCAGGCCGGGCAGTTGTGGATCCCGCTGACGGAGGGAGCCATGCCGATTGTGATCCAGCGGTCGGCATCAGGAGGCTTTTGTGTCGAATTCCGGCTCACTCTTGGAACCTGCGAGGCGACGGACGGCGACCTTCAGCAGTTTGTCGCTGCCGTGAATGCCGACCGGCCGACTCCGATCCTCGAAGTCCGGGCGGATGGGACCACCGAGCTTTTCTGGACGGGCGAATTCGCGCAGACCGTCGATGCGGCGGCCGTAGTGCGCGGGGTCGTGGAACTGGCGGAGGCTTCCACTCCGGTAGCCACGGAATTGCGGGAGCGCTTCTTTGTCGCGCCACCCGCGGTTTTGACGCCGGCAGACGAGGAGGAGCAATCGTGAACACCCGTCCTGAGGAGGCGGAACCGGTCGCCAGCGAAGTGCATCCCGCCGTGGCGCTGGTCGGCGAATTGCATGAGTATCTGCTCTCGGCCTTGGTGGAAAAATTGGGCGATGACGTTCAGGTCGCAGCAGCCCCGGACCCCGGAAACGGGCTGGTGGCTTA
>VFKT01000349.1 GCA_009885395.1 Deltaproteobacteria bacterium
CGGCACCGGCGCGACGCGCAAGCGATAGGGGACGATCCGGCCGCGATGAACCCCTGGCTGAAGCCGAAGGGCAACGACCTCTTTCAGGCTGCGGCGGTCGGGAGTCTGCTCGCTCTCGCGGCTGGGTTGGTCGCGGCGATTTATCTCGGGGCTTTCGATCCCGAAGTCAAGGCACCATTACCGATCGCGCAAGAGGTGACGCCCAGGGCTCACCTGGCCGCTGCTGCACCCGTGCCGGCTGCGCCAGCGATCCTTCCAGTGGTTCAGGCCGCGGCCGTTCGTCCGGCGACGGGGGGCGCAGCCATCGCGGCGCGACCGGTTCATATCGAGAGCGTGCACGGCTTCGGCGGTGGCGAGGTCACGGTCTGGTCCGCACCCAAAGAGCGCGCGGCCGTGATCTGGGTCGGGGCCGCCCCGCCCGCGGCCGCGCCACTCGAGGTCAAGCGGTGAAAATTGGACGATCTCTCGGTGTCGGCGCGGCGGCGGGCGCTTTGCTCCTCACCTTTCCCGGTGTGTTGCCGGGGGCGGCCGCCCTTGCCGACGAGCCGCTGGTCGCGATCCATGTAGGGACGGTCCTGGCCTCATCTTCGGCCAAACCCGGCGACGCAACCCTCGGTGCGATGCAGAGCCAACTCGAACGCATGTTCCGCTACCGCTCGTATCGCCTCGTCCGACGGCAGACGCGTACGGCGGGCTTCGGCCGCCCGGCGCGCTTCCGGCTTCCGGGGAACCGCACGTTGGTGGTTGTGCCCGAAAGCATGGAGGGCCAGCAGCACGTTGTTCTCAAAGTCATGCTGGACGAGGGTGGTCGACGCCTGATCGATAGCGAATTGTCGGTGGCCGCCGACGGCCAGGTGCTGCTCGGTGGCCCAGAGCATGCGGGCGGGGTATTGATCATCTCGATCGGCGCGCGGCCGATCGCGGCGGCGACGGCGTTGGCAGGCGACACCGTCGGCCAAGCTGGAGGGAAGGCGAAATGAACTCGACGGGGCGACAGCAAGGCGTGCTCGATTGGATGTTCGCGGGGCTGGCCGACTCGGCGGGTGCGGCATGGCAGGACTTCCGCTCGAATTTCAACCCCGAAGGTCTGCTCTCGGTCCGTTCCTGGGAGGATCTTTCGCGGGTCACGGCCCCGGTTGAACCCTTCAACCGACCCGAGGCACTGGCGCCCGTCATCGGGATCGCCGGCGTCGTCCTGGGCCTCGTCCTGGCTGGCGTCGCCCTCGGCTCGCTCGGCTCGCTTTTGCTTGCCCTGCTGGGGATGGGACTTCTGCTGAGTCGACTCTACGGCATCTCGCTCGAAGTCGTCGCGCTCGGGGCCTGATACAGGACCGGTTCCGGCTTTCGCGTTCCTGCGAAACGCCTGACGCGGCGGCGGCTGTTTTTCGCGGCCGAGGCGTGTCCAGCGGCGGCCTGTTCAAGGGAAATCCCTATCAGGCTGATCCGGATGGACGCCCGCTGGCTGCGGGTCAGTTCGACAGAAGGTCTGGCCTACCTCGGTGGTGGTGCAACCCGCAATGACATTTCTCGGTGGGCATCTCGCTGCTGGGGCGGTGGGAGATGCCCGAACTCGCCCCCGGTGCGGTCCTCATACGCCGGGGGCAGCCAGGGAAGGGCGAAGACCGCAAGAGATCATTCGCTCGGGACCCCGGGGTCCCAAGCCCACCCCCCGGCCGCCGCGGCTCCCCTGAGTCCGGTGGCGGCCAGGCGAGAAGATTCAGCTACCGCGCATCGCGTCTGAAAGGATGCTTGCGGTAGATTCGCGCATGATGCGCGGGTCCACCGGCCGTCCTTCGGTCAGGGCCTGACGCACATCTTTGCCCGAGATCGAGACCGGTTTTTCGCCGGCGTGGTTCTCGGTCAGATCGACTCGGCCCATCGAATCATAATAGGCCGCGAAACCAACCTTGAGCGGCTTGATCGAGAGACCGCCGGCCAGGTTGCTGAAGACTTCCTGGGCGTCGAAATCGCCCCAGATCGCCGAGCCATCGGCGTAGGGCGCGTCGGCGTGTTTGCGACCGATCACGATATCGGTGAAGCCAAAGTTCTGCCGGTAGATGGCGTGCATCACGGCTTCGCTTGGCCCGCCGTAAAACATCTTGATGTCGAGTCCGAGCAGGATCACACGATCCGCGACAGATTCGCCACGCGGTCCCCAGAGCGAGGGGTCGCTATCGCCTTCGCCAATGCCGCGCGAATCGATCAGCTTTTCGTAGGTGCGCATCCGCACATCGGCCGGCACATCGTCGCCCTTGGTTTCGCCAATCAGCGGGTTCAGGCAGGCCCCGGCGTTGAGGCCGGCACGGATCAGGGTCTCAAGCCCATAGACCAGCGCGTACTCGTGCGCGCGGTGCAAGGGGTTGCGGGTCTGGAAGGCGACGACACGCTCCCAGCCTTTTTCGGCCAGCAGCTTTCGCACCTGGCGCGGGCTCAGGACGTGCTTCCCGAATGCAGGGTTCAGAGGTTGTGGCAGCACTTCGACCTGACCACCGACGAGATGGGTGCTCTCGGCATCACCCTTCAGCACCATATCGGCGCCGGGATGGTCGGTGCGCTCGGTGCGATAGACGCAGCGCAGATATTTCGGCTTGTCGTATTCGAAAACGTCCGAGACTTGGATCGTGCCGACGATATCGCCGCGCGAATTGGTCAAGGCGACGCGCTGGCCGCGCTCGAGTTTGGCGGCGCGTGCCGCGGTGGTCGGCAGGGAGAGCGGGATGGTCCAGGCCCAAAGCTTGCCATTGGCCTCGATGCAGCCCTCGTCGAGGACGCGATGCCAGGTAGCCGAGTCCATCGGACCCTCAAGCGGCGTCAGAGCGCCGTCGGCCCAACGGTAGACGGTCGAGAGGTCGGCATCCGATACCGCCAGCGTGGGCAGCTTGGCTGCCTCGGCCCGAAACGCTTCGGCGCGCTCGGCGGGAACGGTGCGGTCGACGAGCTCGGCTCGTCCTCCATGGGGGGGAACGCGATCGGTCATGGTCGGAGTGATCCTTTCATCCTAAGGGGTCGCGAGGCCAAGCCTCGCAGAAGCATCGGCTCGTTAGCAGAAGGGCCCGAAACGGCACGTGGCCGCGATGGTGGGGCAGATTATGACGACCCAAAAGCACGCCGGATCCTGATCGCGGCGGGCATTCACACCATGGCCCGGCCGGATCTCGGGCGTTGGCGACGCGATCGGCTCGATGCCTTGACCTCGACCGATCCGGTGTCCGTCATGATCCAGTCGCTGCATAAGGTCTGGGCCAATTCGAAAGGATTGGAAATGGCGGGCATCTCCGACACGTCACCGTTTCCCGGCGACGGGCTGGGTTTCGAGCGCGATGCGAATGGCCGACTCAGCGGAAGGCTTGAGGAGCATTCGGCGGTGTTGCCGTTCGTGCGCTTCTCCCTGCAAAGCGCCGACGCCCTGCGCGACGCCCTGACCGAACAATCCGCCCGCTATCGGCAGGTGGGAATCACGTCGATCGGCGTCCCGGGCCTGTTCCTCGGCTGGGCGCAACTGCCGCTGTTCAGCGGGGTCGCGTCGTCGCTGGCGACTCCGGTGCGGACCACGGTCTATATGCGCCATGAAATGGTCGACCTGCTGCCCTCTACGCCACGCGATGGCGAGCGCTATCACGTCCGCGGTACCAAGATTTGGTACGACGAATCGCCTTATATTGGGACGATGCTGCTCGACGAGCCCTACCTGGACGCGACGCTCTGCCGCTGCACGCTGGGTATTGCGCCGGGCTTGGTTCACCCGGCAATACGGTTGCGGCGAGCCGATTTTGAACACGGACCGTGGATCGCAGTTCACAGTCAAGGTGATAATCAAGAAACGTGAGAAGATGAAACTCGTGCAGTCGATGGGTGCCACCGGCTCCTGTTAAGACGGCGCGAGCGCCAAGTCGTTTTGGAGTATTCTTAAGCATGAATCTTACTACCGTCATCCAAAGTTAATGCATGACTATAACCACGCCCGCAGGTATTCAAAAACCGGGCAGGTCAGCCCACTGAACTACGAGGTAGCGCTTGCCGAGGCCAACCAGGCAGCGTGAAGCACGTGTCTACTTTTCGAGGTGAACCTCATCGGAATACTTGCGGTCGTCGGGGTTGTTGCTCTCTTCGAGGAAGCGGGCGTAGCAGCGCTGGATGGTGGGGATGGAGTGGCGGCCCTTGTCAGTCGGGCACCACGATGAAGCCCTCCGCCTGATCTCCAAACGAAGTCGTGCGACCGAGGAGGAATCTCTCGGCGGTGACGGCGCACAGGGCGGCATCAACAAAGTCGATGTTGGCGAGCGGGCCATGATCGTAACCCAGTTCGCGCAGTATCCGGCGGCGGGTGGTGGCCTTCGGTCGGGCCGGGATCACGCGGCCAGCCAACGCGCACACGACTGCATGGGGGAAAGTTTCGAGAACGATCTTCCCTCTCTGGCGGGTGCCGTCACAGAGCCCGTAATGGGGGAGAAGGTGCTGGTAGAGTTTTTCACCGTTGAACACCCAGTCGTAAAAAGCGCGGCCCTGGGCTGAGGTCCGGGCGGGAGTTTTAAAACATTGGATGGTCTGCCCACTGACCGCGAGTGACCGCTCGGCGAGCCGGGAGCCGCCGGAGGTGGCCCAGGCACAGGGCGCATCAATGGCGATGACCTGCGCGGCTTGCTCCAGGCACCAACGCTCCGCTGCTGTCGCCGCCGTGAAGTGGTGCGGAGTAAACTGGCCGTTGCGGAGGACGACCGCATGAAAGCCCTTCCCGCTTCCACCCACATCAATACCGACCACGGCTTTCCCAGAAGCCTTCATTCCGGTGAATCAGAGGGTGCGGCTTCGCCCCAGATGCGGGCGAGGGTGGTTTGGATCTTTTGCTCGAAGGGGGTGATCAGCTCGCGGTTGGCGGCCACCAGCGCTTGCTCGGCTTCGATCTCCGCCACGATGGCTTGCTGCGTGGCGAGGGGTGGGAGTGCGATCTCCATTGCTCGAATGTCTTTAGCCTTAATGCTGGCTTGGCTGACTGCTCGCTGGGCAAATGTGTTCGCCTTCTCAACCAAGCTTTCTCGTTTTGAGGTTCCCCTCGAAAAGCAGACACGAGCTTTACGCTGCCTGGTTGGCCTCGGCAAGCGCTACCTCGTAGGTCAGTCGGCTGACCTGCCCGATTTTTGGTTACCTGCGGGTGTGGTTGTAGTTATGATCACCCACCGCGAATC
>VFKT01000045.1 GCA_009885395.1 Deltaproteobacteria bacterium
CCCCCTCGCCCGCCGCGACCTGCGCGACACGCTCGATGCCCAGGTCGGACGCAGCCGCGCCGCCGGGGCCCGGCTGGTGCTAGGTGGTTCCACCCCCTCACAGCCCGGCTGGTGGTATCCGGCTACTATTCTACTTGATGTACGACCTGGCAATCCGGCCTTCGAAGAGGAGCTTTTCGGTCCGGTCGCCTGCGTCGTGCCAGCCCGCGACGAAACCGAGGCGATGGCCCTCGCCAATGCCTCCCGGTTCGGACTCGGCGGCGCGATCTTCACCCGAGACATCGAGCGCGGCCGTGCCTTGGCTCGCGACCGACTCGACGTGGGCGTCTGTGCGGTCAACGATTTCGTAAAGAGTGACCCGCGCCTACCCTTCGGCGGCATCAAATCTTCAGGCTACGGCCACGAACTCGGCAT
The DNA here is from genome assembly GCA_009885395.1 of Deltaproteobacteria bacterium. Classification (GTDB taxonomy): domain Bacteria; phylum Desulfobacterota; class Binatia; order UBA12015; family UBA12015; genus SXLG01. The sequence goes on from VFKT01000045.1 coordinate 415, forward strand.
GCTTGGCATCCACGAATTCGTGAACGCGAAGACAGTCGTGATCGCGGGCTGAGTACATATTTTAGTCTATGCGCCCCTGGCGCGGACCATCGGCAATCGACGCCCCGAGCCGCTCCACCTGGAGGCCCGCGCCACCGAGCGTCAGTTCGAGCTGCTTTGCGAGCCGGAACAGCCGGTGCAGCGGGTAGTCGGTCACCACGCCGAGGCCGCCGTGGAGGTGCTGTGCGGCGTGCGCGACCCGCTGCCCGGCCTCGCAGGCCCAGATGCGCGCGATCGCGATCTCGTCGGCCGCGTCCAGCCCCTGTTCAAGCCGCCACGCCGCCTGTCGCGACGTCAAGCGGATCGCCTGCAAATCGATCCAGGCATCGGCAGCCCGCTGGGCAACCGCCTGAAAGGTCCCGATCTTCTGCCCGAATTGCTCGCGCTCGGAAACGTGCCGTGCGGTCAGGCGCAACGCCTGATCACTGACTCCGGTCTGCAACGCGGCGAGTCCCACCCACGCTCGATCGAGCAAAAATTTCATAATTGCCACGCCTTCGCCAGCAGCACCCAATCGATCGGCCTCGGCAACCCGCACGTCATTCAAGTCGACGATGAAACGCCGCTCGAAAGTCGTCACCTCCTGCCGGGTGAGCGCGACGCCCTCTAGCATTGGATTGACCAAAAAAGCGCTCGACGAGCCATCGGGCAAACGCGCCAGCACGAGCAACCAACCCGCCAGCGATGCGTGCGGGACGTGCAGCTTTCGACCCGAGAGCAGGAAACCGTCCGGCACCGGGACAGCGGTCGTGGTCACGGGAACCGCGGTGGGCAGCGGACAACCTTCCTCGTCAAGTGCTGCGGCGAGAATCAACTCGCCGCGGACCACCGCCGGCAGGATCGCTGCCTGCTGGGCCACGCTGCCGAAGCGCTCGACCGCGCCCGCGACCAGCAGCACCGTATGCAGCCAGGGCAGCGGCAGTGCGCTGCCGCCGATTTCTTCCAGCACGAGAGCACTCTCGACGAGACCAAGACCGGTCCCACCAAATCGCTCAGGCACCGCCACTCCGATCAGGCCGGCTGCAGCGAGCGCCGCCCAGGCCGCTGCCGGATGACGCTCGGGGTCGTCGTCAATCACTTGCCACGCCTCGGCTGTCGCGGCGTCAGTCAGCACCTGACGCGCCAGCGCCACCAGTTCGCGTTGTTCTTCGCTCGGCTCCAGATCCATCGACTCGCTCCGTCGCCTAATGACGCGGCACGCGCGGCATGCCGAGACCAAAGAGCGCGATCAAATCGCGCTGGACTTCGTTGGTGCCACCGCCAAAGGTGAGAAAGAGTGTGCCCTGGTAGGCGCGCTCGATGCGCCCGCGCAACCGCGCCCCGGGCGAGCCCTGACGCAGAGTGCCGTCCTCGCCAAGCACCTCGAGCAAGAGCCGGTAGACCTCGCAGAAGGTCTCGGTACCGTAGACCTTGGTTGCGCTCGCATCAGCCGGGTCAAGCGTGGAACGGGTGGCCACGCGGAGATTGAAGAGACGAAGGGCCTCGATCCGGGCCCGCACGCGCGCCAGATTGGCCCGCACCCAGGGCTGGTCGATCACCCGTTGGCCATCAGCAAGACGAGTTTCACTGGCGAAGGTACAGGTCTCCTCGAAGACCTGCGAGACCATTCCGGGCGGACAAATCGCAACCCTTTCATAGTTGAGCTGGTTGGTGATGAGCCGCCAGCCGCGGTCGACTTCCCCGATCAGGGCCGAGTGTGGCACCCGCACCGAATCATAGAAGGTCGAGGTGGTCCCAGATTTGACGATCGTCCCAAGCTCGGTCCAGGAAAAACCCGGCACGCTGGTGGGAACCGCGAAGATCGAGATCCCCTTATGTTTCGGCGCCTCGGGATTGGTGCGGGCGGCGAGCCAGATATAATCAGCGAAACCGGCGAGGCTGGTGTAGAGCTTCTGGCCGTCGATCACCCACTCGTCACCGTCGCGCACGGCCCGCGTGCGGAGCGACGCCAGATCCGTCCCGGCGCCCGGCTCGCTGTAACCGACGGAAAAATGCAGCTCGCCGCGCAAGATACGGGGCAGAAAGAATTGTTTCTGTTCTTCACTGCCAAGCGCCATGATGGTCTGCGCGACGGCGTTGATCGTCAACATCGGTACCGGTGCCAAGGCACGCCAGGCTTCGTCGTAGAACACAAATTGATCGATCAGCCCGCGGCCCTGGCCGCCGTACTCGCGCGGCCAGCCGAGGCCAAGCCAACCGTCCGCACCCATGCGGCGCGCCGCCGCCAGACAATGCGGGCCGCCAAGCGAACCCGCTTCCACCTCGGCGAGCACCTCGGCCGTCATGATGGTGGCAAAATAGGCCCGCAGCTCGTGCCGCAGGGCGTCCTGCTCCGGCGTGAAGGCGAAATCCATAGGCGCCCTCCCTAGCACCCTTGCACGGGACGTCCCGCAAGAGCGTTGCGCCCGGGGGTGCCCGGTGAAACCCACCGCGACAGGCCTCGGCGCCCGGACGACCCGGAGAGAGGTGCAAGGGCTGCCGGCCTTGAGGAACGGCCCCACGGCACGGGCTGACATCAGCGGAGCGAATGATCCCTCGGGAAGTGCATTAGAACTAAACTCTAGCGGAAAAATTAAACGCACGTCCCCTCAAATGATCTCGGGAGGTGTATTAGAATTAAACTTTTTGGGGAAAATTAAACGCACGTCCCCAGGTTTTCAGGTTTTCGGCGGTTATGGTCATTAGGCGTTGGCGGGCCGCGGTTGTTGCCCAGGCGATATGCGGCGTGATCACGCAACGCGGGGCCGAGAGGAGAGGATGATCGGCGGGGGGCGGTTCGATCGAGAGGACGTCGAGGCCGGCACCGCGGAGATGTCCGGCATGGAGGGCGGCGGCCAGCGCCGGTTCGTCGATCAGGGCTCCGCGCGCCGTGTTGATCAGAATCGCGTCGCGCCGCATCAGCCCGAGCCGCCGGGCATCGACCAGTTGGCGCGTCGCGGGCGTGAGCGGGCAGTGCAAGCTCACCACATCGGACTCTGCGAAAAGTTCGTCCAGGCCTCGGCGGACAGGCTGCGGACTCGAGACGTCGGCGAGGGGCGGGCCAGGAAACGCCGCTGAGGGCTCCCACTGTGCTGCGATCACCTGCATTCCGAGGGCCTCGGCCAATTTCGCGACCCGACGACCAATCCGGCCGAAGCCAACGATTCCGAACGTCCTGCCTTCGAGTTCGAGCAGGGGTCGCTGCCAGAAAGTCCAGTCAACGGCCCTCGTCCAGGTGCCGGCGTGCACGGCAGCATCATGCAGGCCCGTGCCGGTTGCGACCTCGAGCAGCAGAGCGAGGGTCTGCTGCGCTACCGAGGCCGTCCCGTATTCCGGAACATTCACAACCTTGACGCCGTGCTCGGCCGCCGCTTCGAGGTCGA
>VFKT01000010.1 GCA_009885395.1 Deltaproteobacteria bacterium
AAGCGCATCCCCAGCTCCGGCGGCAGCGCAATTACTCTCGAACAATTCAAATACGACGTGCTGGGCCGGGTCCAATACCACACCAACGCCCTGGGTGGTGTCACCACCTACGAGTACGATGTCACCGCCAATGGGGGCGAGGAAAAGACCACCACCTACCCGGATGGCGGCGCAGCAGGCGGGCCATTTCGGCGACCATCTCCGGCGGCGGCGCGTCGAGGGGCGACGCTTGCAGGGCCGCACCGAGGTCGATGGCGAAGCGGCCGCCGGCCAGGGGCCGCGCCACGATCCCCCGCACCTTCACGTCGGAGCTGCGGGCGAGGGCGTAGATCCCGGCGGCGACGCGGATTTTTTCGCCAAAGGGGCTGATCTCAGCGGAGCGGGAAGCGATGTCGCCGGGCACGTCGCCGGCCGCGAAAAGGCTGCCGCCCTCGAGCAGAAGGCGCCGGGCTTCGAGCGTCGCGCGCTCGTCCGTGCCGAGCATCGGCGAGCCTGCCAGCGCTTCGAGCCAGGCGACCTTGCGGTGCCCGAGGGTTCGCCGGCCTTTGGGCATGGGGTTTCGGTCATCGAGAGGCCGGCCGACGATGTGGATGTCGAGTCCGGCCACGAGCCGCAACCAGACAAAGGCCATCACCGGGCTGCCGAAGTGGAGGGTGACGTAAAGCGTCGGGACATCGTGCTGCGGCAGCGCGCCGACGACCTCGAAATCTTCCGCCCGGAGCGTCGGTGGTTGGCGGATGCGGCTCGCGAAATCCGCCTCCTCGAAGGCCTCGGATTCGAGAGTTTCCCTGAAGATCGCTGCTGCCCTTGATCGCGACAGGTCGAGCCAGGCTTCGATCCGCCGAATGGCCACGCCGCTGCGCGTCGGATCTTTGGCAAATTCGCTGTGCGCCACGAGGCGTGCGTAGAGGCGGGCGAGCCCTGGGCAGCGCGCCACGACGGGGAGCAGCAGCGGATAGCGCAGCCGCTCCAGAGTTCGCGCCTGCCACCTCACGGCGCTGCCCCGGGGCCGAGTCGTGGCCGCCCGCAGTCTCTCACGGCGCTTGCCTCCGCATTTCAATATTGGTGGCGCTCATCTTTCGCCCTTGCGGCCGCCCCCAGCTTTTCACGGCGCTTGCCCCGGCAAGGCCTGGCTTTCCCTCTGGCCTCGGCCGGGCCGTGCTGGTAGTTGTGGAGGGCCAAACCGGGAGGCAAAGATGAGTTCGATGCGAAGATCCTATGCGGTATTGTCGGCGGCATTCGCCATGGTCGCCTTGCTCGCGGCACCTGCGGCCGCGATCGACGACTACGACGACTCGCAGTCCAACCCTCTGCGTTTGCTCGCCTACGCCCTCCATCCAGTAGGCTTTCTCACCGAGTGGCTGATCACCCAGCCGATCCATCGACTGGTCGCGCAGGAAGATCTCGAGCCGGTTTTCGGCCATGTTCCCCATAAGGGCTACGACTACGAGACCTACGTCGAGGGGTTGAGCACGGGTGCTGTGATCGAAGAGCCAGGACCCCGCGCTTTGTTTGAACGCCCCGGAGATTGAATCTCGGCAAGGCTCAACCCTCCTCGACCACCAGAGGAGCCAGTCGGGCCACCAGCGTCTTCAATCCGAAGCGCTCGAACTGCACCCATAGTTTGGTCTTGTCGTCCTCTCCTTCGCGGCGGCGAAGCACGCCAACGCCAAAGCGCGGGTGACGCACCCGGGTTCCGATGCGCAGCGTCCCGGGCGACATCGGTTCTTGGTTGACGCTGTAGTCGATGTGGATATCGCTCGGCGAGGGCGCGACCGGAGCCTTCGCCGCCATGAAACTGTCGAGTGTACCCGCCAGCACGGTATGGCCGGCGCGGCGCGCTTCACCAGCCGGATCGTTGCCAAGTCGCTTGACCAATTCCTTCGGGATTTCACGGAGAAAGCGCGAGGGTTGGTAGGATTGCACCGAACCGAAGAGCGCGCGCGTGCGGGCGTAGGAGAGCAGCAGCCGCTCGCGGGCGCGAGTCATGCCGACGTAGCAGAGGCGGCGTTCCTCCTCGACGGTGCCATCGCCGAGAGCGCGGGCATGCGGGAAGATGCCTTCTTCGAGGCCGACGATATGCACCACCGGAAATTCGAGGCCCTTCGAATTATGGATCGTCATCAGGCTGATGGCCGCCGCACCAGCGTTCTCTTCGGATTCATCCAGGCTGGTCACCAGGGCGGCTCGCTCGAGGAAGGCTTCGAGCACGCTGGTGCCGTCGGGCGCGCCCAGAACAAGATCGAGTTCACTCGCGGCCGCCACCATTTCAGCCAGGTTCTCGGCTCGCGCTTGCGCCTCGTGGGTTGAATCGGCGCGCAGCCGGGCGCCGAGGCCGGTTTCTTCGATCACCCGCTCGACCAGCCCGGCGAGAGTGGAACTGGCGACCGTCGCACGCAGGCTTTCGAGCAGATCGCGGAAGCCGAGCACCCGGGTGCGGGCCCCGGTCGAGAGGGCAATGGCCGAGGGATCTTCGGCCAGGCGATCAAGTACGGCAGAGATGGGTCGCCCGATGCGGCGCGCGGCTTCGCTGAGCGCCGTCACGGTGGTGGCCCCAATCCCGCGCGTCGGGACGTTGACGATGCGCGTGAAGCTCACGTCGTCGGCCGGGTTCAGCAGCAGTCGAAGGTAGGCCAGAATATCTTTGACTTCGCGGCGATCATAAAAGCGGATGCCGCCGACCACGACGTAGCGCAAGCCGAGCCGCACCAACTCTTCTTCCATGGTGCGCGATTGGGCATTGGTGCGGTAGAAAACCGCCAGCCCCGATGCTGAGCGGCCGCGTTTCAGCTCACGCGAAAGCTCGGTCGCAACCCAGCGCGCTTCGCTGCGATCGTCGGGAAAACCCGCAACCGTGACCTGCTCGCCGGCGTCGTTGCTGGTCCAAAGCGTTTTGCCGTGGCGGCCGAGATTCTGTTCGATGACGGCATTGGCCGCCGCCAGGATATTCTTCTTGGAGCGGTAGTTCTGCTCCAATCGGATGACGTGCGCATCGGGATGGTCGCGTCCGAATTCGAGGATGGCACGCACGCTGGCACCGCGGAAACCGTAGATCGATTGGTCGTCGTCTCCGACCACGCATAGATTTCCGTTCCGCCCGGCGATCAGATCGACCAGCAGGTATTGCGCGTGATTGACGTCCTGGTATTCATCCACCAGCACATGTCGGTAGC
>VFKT01000213.1 GCA_009885395.1 Deltaproteobacteria bacterium
CTTTGACGTTCTCGTCGGGCTCAACGGCGTCGTCTATCTCAGCGACAACGGCAATCACCGCATCCGACAAATTACGCCAGACGGCACGATCTCCACTTTCGCCGGATCGACGCGCGGCTACTCGGGTGATAATGGCCCCTCCGCTGTGGCCCAACTCCGGCAACCCAGCGGTCTTGGCCTCGATTCGGCGGGCCGGGTCTGGATCGTCGACGAGGGGAACGAGGCGCTTCGCCGGGTCGACAGCACCTGCGGTAACGGCTCCGTCGACCAGGGTGAAGAGTGTGACGCGCTGAACGCCAATGGCTTGCCCGGCTCGTGCTGCCTCTCGTCCTGCCAGCTGCGTGCGGCCGACGAAATTTGTCGGGGTGCGGTGGATGCCTGTGATATCGCGGAGCTTTGCACGGGCAGCTCCAGCACCTGCCCGACAGACTCGGTCGAGCCCGACAGCGATGGCGACGAGTTTTGCGATCCCATCGACGTCTGCCCGCTCGACCTCGATCCGCTGCAACTCGATGGCGACAACGACGGGACCGGCGACGCCTGTGATGCCTGCACCAACAGCACGGCGGCCTTCGCCCATCGCCACCGGGTCGTGATCGGCCGGGTTGCCAGTCCTGTAGGCGAGCAATCCTTGAGCGCAAAGGGCCGTATTCTGCCTTTCCCGACCTCACCCGCCATTGATCCGGTGGCGAACGGGGCTCGGGTCGTGCTGACCGACGCCGACGGCGGTGTGCTGATGGACGCCCTGATTCCCGCCGGGGCGTGGAACCCGGTGACGCGCCGAGGCTGGTCGGTGCGCTACGCAGCGGGCGGCTTCAGCGCCCGTTTCCTCGATTCTGCCACCAGCGCCCCGCCCGCAGGAGGCATTCGCAAGCTCAGTCTTGTCGCGCGGGACGGCGAGGGTTTGACGTTGGTGCAAATCGAAGGACGGCAAGGCAACTACGCCATCACTCCGGGACAGGCACCGATCCGCCTGGTGCTTTCGCTGGCACCAAACGATCCGTCGAGCGACCAATGTGGCGAGTTCCTCTTCGACGGGCCGGGCAGCGGCTGCCAGTTCACCCATCGCGACTCGACGCTGAGCTGCGGCTGAGTCAGGCGCCGCGCGTCGCACGGGAGTAGATCCGCGGCAGCTCGCGCGGCAGGGTCTGGATATCGTCGATCACAAGATAACGATCTGGCGGACACATCTCGCGCAGATAATCGTGGCCCGCACGGTCCACCGTGATGCAGAAGGTCGAGATGCCGGCACGCTCGGCCTCGGCGAAAGCTCGCGCCGTATCGCGCAGACCGTGCACGTTCGAGCGCCGGTCGCGGCCATAATCGAAATCCTGCGGGAAGCCGTCCGAAAGTAGAATCAGATGCTTGGCGCGCGAAGGCAGGGGCGAAAGGCGCCGGGTCGCCTGGCGGAGAGCCGCGCCCATACGGGTGGATCGCTGCGGCTCCAGCGCGCCCACCCGCGCGCGAACGGCAAGCGAAAGTCGCTCATCGAAAGATTTCACCTGAAAGACCTCGACCCTGTCCCGACCATGACCCGAGAAACCATAGATCGCATAGAGGTCGCCGATCTCCTCGAGCGCCTGTCCCATGATCGCCAGCGCCTCTTTCTGGATGTCGAGGACGCGGCGACCGCGCGTCCCGGGTCGACTGCCAGGAGCCGCCGGCTCGATCTCTTCATCGGTCGAGGCCGAAACGTCGAGCAGAAAGAGCGTCGCGACGTCGCGTTCCTCCTGCTGACGGGCCGTGTAGATTCTTGACGAGGGCGTGATGCGGGCGCGAAGGTCGGCGCGAGCATCGATGGCCGCATTCAGGTCGATCTCCTCGCCATCATAAAGCCCGCGCACGATCCGGTAGCCTTCCGGGCGAACCCGCTGAAACTGGCGACGCACCTCCGGCAGAAGAGCCGCGTGCCGTTCAAGTGCTTCGCTGAAGAAGCTCGCGTCCTCGCCTTCCAGCCCGATCTCGTGCACCTGGCACCACGCCGCACGATAGCCCTGGATCTCGTGGTCCCATTCGTCGTGCATAAAAACACCAAGGGCCGTCTGGCCGGCCCGCGCCGTCGCCACCAGCGGCAGAGGCTGCCCGGCTTGACCCTCAGCGGAGGGGTCCACGCCAGGCAGACCGGAGCCCATCAAGCCGGTGACGAAGAGGCCGGTCGGGTCGAGCGTGCCATCCGAGCGCAGCACCGTGACCTCGGGATTGCGCTCAAGAAAGGCCCGCAGCATCGCCAAATCGGCTTTCGGTGCCTCCGAAAGCTCGTCGGATCGGCTACCCCGTGGTGTCTGGTCGGTGTCGACCGGATCAATTTCGCTCGATTGATCGGATCCCGGCGAGGGCCGATCGCTGCCCTGCTCCAGCAGATAGGCCAGCCAGGGATCGTCCTCGAAAAGGTCTTCGATCGCGTGCAGCCCCACCAGCTCGCCCTCGCCAAGCAGCTCGCAGAAATGTTCAGTCAAGCGTAGGCTATCGAGCGGCGTGGTCCGACCCTCGGCGGCCAGGCGGGCAAACTCGGCGAGCCGTGCCAGCGGCTCATCCAGCGCGTCGATTTCGGAAAACGACCCGCCGAGCGCCAGAAAAAGCAGGGCCGCCGGCACGCCTTCTAGCGGATTGGGGCGACCGCTGGGAAAAAGGCGGCGGCGTAGCAGGGCCAGATCCGCCGACAGGCCCGGCAAATCGCGACCAATCGCCGGCTGCAGACGTGCTGCCTCGACGTGCGCGAACATCCCCGCCGCCACCAATGGCGCGATGTAATGCCCAAAAATAACAGAGAGGCCGCCATCCACCGGGGCCTCGGGCTTCCAATCCCGGACTTTCAGTCCGCGCGTGTTCTCGGCCTCCCAGCGCAAGGCCAACGAAACCTGCAGCTTGAGAAGAATGAAGTTCTCCTCCCAGACCGGGAACGACGAGGCACGCTCCGCGACCGGCAAACCCTCTTCGTCGAGGATGGCCGGAAAAAGGCCGTCAAAGCGCCGCGGCAGCAGGACGTGGCGTCGATCTGTGAGAATATGGGCGTAACCACGTAATGTACGCTCGACGTCCTCGAAATGCACCGCGGCGTCGTGACGCTTCAGGAACGCCCGTGCTCCGCGGGTCTCAAGAGCAAAAAATGCCTCGGCGGCCTGGGGCGAAACCTCCATCTCGGCAAGCCCCTCGGCGACGAAGCCCTCCAACTCGGCACCCTCATCGAGGGCTTCGAGCACCCGCAGCACGCTGCGGAAAAATGCGGGCGTCGACGAAGGAGCCTCTGCTGCGATGCGCGCGGCCAGCGCCAGCACGCGCCCGCGTCTGGGCGCGTTGAGTCGGCGGAGCACCGGTCCGCAAACATCGATCAGATCCGCGACGAGCGCCGGCCGCGCCGCGAGCATAGTTAAAATTTCGAGAAGACGGGCACGAACCTCGGCGGGCACCGCTGCCAGTTGCTCCGGGCCATCGGTGCCGATCTTCTTCGCAACCGCCCGATCCAAAGTGGCGAGCCTTGCGGCGAGCTCGAAAAAAGCGGCCAGTTCCGCCTCTGGCAGTCGACCTTCTACCGGCAGCCTTAGTTCGACATCACGGAAGCGACGACCACCCGCCACCACTTCGGCAAACCACCGGCCCCAGGCCAGCAGCACGGCGGCGTCGTGCGTGCCGAGAGCCCGCCCGGCCGCGGCGGCAAAGCGCACAAACCCGGGATCAGCGATCCGCGCCGGGGGCAGCGCCGCGATCGCTCGTGCGGCCAGCCCGAGTTCGCGCAGCCTTACCTGCAAAACGTCGGCCGGCACTTCGAAAAGCACATCAAGCACGGCAGCACAGAAGGTCTGGGCAGTGCGGCTGGCGCCACTCGCGAAGAGCACGTCAAGGGCTGAAAGCCAAGCCTCGAGGCCAGCGACTCCAAGGCGCTGATGCGCCTCGACGGGCGCTCCCAGCAAGGCAAACCCCATCTCACGCGCTGGCCCTTCGATCTCCAGCACACGCTCAAACACGCGGCGCAACGTGGGCTCCAAAGCGCCCGCATCGGCCGCCCCAAGAGCCTGCCCAAGGGCGGCAATGCGACCGGCGAAGCCGGGGCTGGTCAGCTTAAGGCGCTGCGCCAACTCCTCAAGAGCAGTACTCATCTGTTGGTCACCGCGAGGCTGTAGCAGCGCCTCTGCCAGCGAAAGCTCCGGGGCCTTGCGCCCTCGCTCATGTGTTGGTCACCGTAAGGCCCCCGTCAACCACCAGAACAGCTCCGGTGATGAAGGACGCCGCCGGAACCACCAGCCCGAGAATGGCGTGGGCGACCTCTTCGGGCTCGCCATAGCGCCCGAGAGGCACCCGCCTTCGAGCAAAAACCTCCTTGGCCGATTCCGGGATCAGGGCGGTCATGCCGGTGCGGATCGGCCCGGGACAGACCGCATTCACGGTCACACCTCGCCGCGCCAGTTCCACCGCCATCGAGCGCGTCAAGCCGATGACCGCGTGCTTGCTTGCGGTATAGGCCGGGATGCCGCGGGTCGCGCCAATTCCCTCGGTGGAAGCGACATTGACCACCCGACCCGCAGCCGAGCGTTCAAGCCAGGGCCTTGCTGCGGCAATCGTCCGCACCATGCCGCGCAGATTGACGTCGAAGGTGCGCTCCCAGGACGCGGCATCCTCGAGACCGCCAAAAAGGCTGACGCCGGCACAGTTGACGAGGATGTCGAGGCCGCCGAACTCGGCCGTCAACTCGGCGACAACATTTGCCACGCCGGCGTCCGACGAGACGTCGAGCAGGCGCCCGCGTGCCTCGTGACCTTCCAGGCAAAGCGCGTCGGCGAGTGCAGCCACGGCCTCGATCGCGGTATCAGTGGCAACGACCCGCGCCCCCTCCTCGGCCAAAAGACGTGCGGTCGCCCGCCCGATCCCGCTCCCGGCACCCGTGACGAGCACCGAGAGGCCGCGAATCGATCGTGTCAATGCCACCACAGCCCCCCAACCGCCCTTGCTTTGCTCATGCGCGAATCGAACCATCCAGAGGGCGATGACAAAAGGGCATTAAGGACGACCGAGCCGAGAGCCGATGTCCTTTGGAGGGAGAAACTGATGCAGATGGCACGCACGATCCTGTTCGGGTTCCTCGGAGCCCTCTGTCTTTTCGCGGCACAAGCCACGGCCCAGGAAATCCCCCAACCTTTGCTGGGCAATTGCTGCTCCTGCACCGGTTCGCTGGAAGAACACCCGCCCGGCCAGCTGGATTCGATCCGGGTCGCCGCTCGCGTGCTGCCGGTCAGCGCGATGAACCCCTTCGACGAAGGCTTCGTGTTTGAGCTTGAGAACGCCGGCGGCGTACTTTTCTCGGGCACGCTCGCCCCCGGCGATATGGATGAGAACAGTCTCGGACGCCGCTGGACCTTTTCCGATCCTGCGGCGCGGACCTCCGGCGGGCTCCTGCGCGTCCTCATTCAGGAGATGACGGGACCGCTGGCCGGTTACGTCATCCAAGTCTTGGCTTATGGCGACCTTTCGGCCGCGACTGATCCGACGATGACGGTTCGGATGGCCGTCGGAGGCGATGCCTTCTTCGACACGAGCCTCTGGGTCGGCCGTCGCAACGGCTTCCGACACGGCTACTGGTAGGCCGCCCGGGGCGCGCGCAGCCGTCAGGCGAAAAGAGCGGTCACCACCTCGCCGACCGCGCGCAGCATCTCCGGGTCGTCGGTCAGAGATTGCGTGATCCCGACTGTACAGGCGCGCCGCGGCGAGAGCCCTTGCTCGATCAGCCGGGCCGCATAAACCAGCAGGCGGGTACTCACACCCTCGCCCAATCC
>VFKT01000357.1 GCA_009885395.1 Deltaproteobacteria bacterium
CCAGGCCCTCGGCGAGAAGGTCGGGGCGTTCGACGTGCAGGCTATGGGTGGTCTCTGGAATGACGAGACCCCGGCCCTTGGGCAAACGCTCAAGCATCCGGGCGTGGTCGTCCACGCCGAGGATGGTGGAATCACCGGCGCGAACCGCCAATACGGGCAGGTGCAGCGCGGTGAATTTTTTCGGGAAATCCAGGAAAGGGTGGGGCGTCTCGCCGCTGGGTGCTCGCATCACTCGCCAGTCGAAGCGCGAGGTGAAGCCGCCCTCGGTGGCCGGTCGAAAACTCCGATCGGCCAGGCCGGAAAGTACCGTTGCCGGAATTCGATGTTGCGGCGGCCAGGGCTGGAAGCGACGGGTGGCGGCTTCAAGGTTCGGAAAATTAATTTGCGGGATGCGGCGCAACCTTTCGCCGGTGGCGCGCAGACTGGGCGATGCCGGATCGAAGGGGGTATCCACCAGCGCCAGTCCCGCGCAGGGCAGTCGTCCTTCAAGGGCGAGCAACACCGCCAGCAATCCCCCCTGTGAATGCCCGACGACGACGCAGCGCTCGAGGCCGAGATCGGCGGCGATGGCCTCGGTATCCTCGAGATCACGACGGATCCCGTACTGCTCTGTATCGGCCCAATCGCTTTCGCCGTGGCCGCGTCGGTCGGGGGCGAAAGCACGCAGGCGTCCGTCAAGCGCTTGGACGAGGGGTGCCCACCAATGCGCGTGTGCCATACCGCCGTGCAGCAGGAGAAGTGGGGGCAGCGTCAAATCGCCAGCCCATTCGAGGACGTTCAGGATAAGGCCATTGATCGCCAGGCGGTGCGCCCGGGGCGTCGCGCCGGACGTGACAGAAATAGCGTCGCCTTGGGGCGAGGACGAGCAGGAGGCGCTATCCATGCCTCAGTACCGCGGCACGTCGGCGTCGATGAGATTCGACCATGCATCGATCCCGCCGGCCACATTCGAGATTTTCTGGAATCCATTTTGGACCAGGAACGCGGCCACCTGGGCGCTGCGCATGCCGTGGTGGCAAAGCACCGCAATCGGGGTTTCGGCATCGAGTTCGCCGAAACGCGTCGGAATCTCGCCCATCGGGATCGAGATGGCGCCCCGAAACGTCGCAAAAGCGATCTCCTCGGGCTCGCGTACGTCGAGCACGACCAGCATTTCGCCGTGGTCGAGCATCTCCTTGAGGCGGGTCACTTCGAGTCGCGAAACCATGTTGCAGTCCTAACGTCGGCCACCGGGGTGGTGCAAGGCCACGGCGGAGGCCGGCTGCGGAGCGAGCCAGAAGGTTTTCAAACGTCCAGCTCCAGGACTTCGGTGGCGCGCGCCATGATGAGTTCGTAGCGCGGGGCCACGTCTCGGCCGAGGAGGACGCGGATCATCTCGTCGGTCTCCCCCAGATCGTCGATCCGCACCCGCAGCATGGTGCGGGACGCAGGGTTGAGCGTGGTTTGCTTCAGGATCTCCGGGTTCATCTCGCCGAGTCCCTTGAAGCGCTGCACCTGGGGCTTGGCGTTGCCGGCGTGCTTCTTGATGATTTGATCGCGTGCCGCATCGTCGCGCGCCCAGAAGGTCTGCTTGCCAAGATCGATCCGGTAGAGCGGCGGCACCGTCAGGTAGAGGTGGCCGTCGAGGATCAACTGCCGCATATGGCGGAAGAAGAAGGTCATCAGGAGTGTGGCGATATGGTGGCCGTCGGTGTCGGCATCCATCAGTAAACAAATTTTATAGTAGCGAAGCTTCGAACGGTCGTATTCCTTGCCGATGCCGCAGCCAAGCGCCTTGACGAGATCGGCCAGTTCGGTGTTGGCCAGTACTTTCTGCAGCGAGGCGTTCTCGGTGTTCAACACCTTGCCGCGCAGGGGGAGGACGGCCTGCGTTTTGCGGTCACGACCCTGCTTGGCCGAGCCGCCGGCCGAATCCCCCTCGACCAGGAAAAGCTCGGAATCTGCCGGATTGGTCGAAGAGCAATCGGCGAGCTTGCCGGGCAGATTCAGCCGATGCGAGACGGCACTCTTGCGCTGTACTTCCTTGACGGCGGCGCGCGAAGCACTGCGGGCGCGCGCCGAGAGGATGACGCGGCCGGCGATCGCATCCGCCGAGGAGCGATTGCTTAGCAGCCAGTTCTCAAGGGCGCTGCGGATGAAGGCATCGACAGCCGGACCGATTTCCGGGTTGTTCAGCTTTTCCTTGGTCTGACCCTGAAACTGCGGGTTGGAAAGGAAACAGGAAAGCAGCACGACGATGCCTTCCCGCACGTCCTCGGCGGCGATCGTCATGCCGCGCGGGATGAGGTTGTGGATTTCGAGGTAGTTGCGCACCGCCTTGACGATGCCGCTTTTCAGACCGTTCTCGTGCGAGCCGCCGTCGCGCGTTGGAATACTATTTACGAAGGAGACGAAAGACTCAGTCGTCTCCTCCGTCCAGGTGAGCGCACACTCAAGCCTGAGATCGTCGCTTTCGCGCGAGGCCTCGAAGATCTCCACCGGCAGGCGTTTGCGTTTCTCGGCCGTCAGGCGCTTGTCGAGGTACGCCCGGATGCCATGCTCGTAATGATAAGTATGGGTTTCTTTTGAGATCGCGTTCTCGAAGACCACCGTCAAGCCGCGGTGCAGGTAGGCTTTCGCTTCGAGGCGTTCTTCGATCACCGCCGGGTCGAAGCGGACTTTCGGGAAAATCTTCGGGTCGGCGTGGAATTCGATGGTGGTCCCAGTGCCGCGAATCTTGGCACCCCGGATGAGCTTCGAGGTGGGTTTGCCTCGTGAGAAACTCTGCGACCAGACGAAGCCGTCGCGACGCACCGACACGTCCATGCGGTCGCTCAGCGCCGTCACCACTGAAGCCCCGACGCCGTGCAAACCACCCGAGTGGTAATAGTTTTTTGCTTCGAATTTGCCGCCGGCATGCAGCGTGGTCAGGATGAGTTCGAGCGCAGCCGTTTTGTGCTTGGGGTGCATATCGACGGGGATGCCGCGGCCGTCGTCCTCGACCGAGAGCGTCTCGCCATCGCGTGCCAGGCGCACGACGATTCGAGTGCAATGGCCGTTCATCGCCTCGTCGACCGAGTTGTCGACGATCTCCCAGAGCAGGTGGTGCAGGCCGGTTTCGTCGACCGAGCCGATGTACATGCCGGGCCGGACCCGGACGGGATCGAGCCCCTCCAGCACCGTGATGTCGCGCGCCGTGTAGGAGCCCGACGCCTTGCCCTTTTCCCCGCTCCCCCGCGCCGCCACGGCCCGGGGCATACCGCTTGGCCGGGAGGGACGCGACCCCCCGGGTGGCCTGCGGCGGCGTCGCCGAGGCAGGCGGCGGCGTTCGCCGAGGGCGCGACGTTCAGCCGTTGTGAAGGAAGCGCGCGGGGGAGAGCCGGGCGGGATCGAAGACTTCGGAGCGTCCGCTAGTCAACAGATCGGCCGCCAGAGCGCCGATCGCCGCACAGGTTTCGATCCCGTAACCGCCTTGCCCGGCGAGCCAAAAGAAGCCCGGTCGAGCCGGATCCTCGCCGACGACGTGCACCAGATCCGGAGAAAAAGTGCGCAAGCCGGCCCAACTGCGACGCACCCGCCGCGCTCGCAGGTCCGGGGCGACCAGCGCGAGCCGCTCGAGGCCCTCGGCGATCACCACATCATCGGCGAGTGGCTCACCCGGGGGCATTTCGACCTGATCCATCGGGCTCATCAGGATCTCGCCCGCCTCGGGCACAAAATACACCGAGCGATGGTCGGCCACGACCAGCGGCGCGTCGACGGCCAGGGCGGCTGGCTCGATCGGCGAGTAGATGGCGGCGCAGCGACGCAGCGGCCGCAGCGCGATCGGGCTGGCTTCGGCCCAGGCGGCAAGCCGCAGATTCCACGCCCCGGCCGCAGCTACTACTTGTCGGGAGCCGATCTCACCCTGCGCGGTTCGAACGCCCTCGATCCGTTCTCCCGTGCGCACCAGACCCGTCACCGCGCAGCCTTGCTCAATCTCGACCCCAAGCCTTCGTGCGCCCCGCAGGCAGGAGGAAAGGATCTCGTGCACATCGAGTCGGCCGTCGGATTCGACCCAGACGCCACCCGCGATCTCGGGGTCTGTAAGAGCCGGAACTCGTTGCCTGACTTCTTCAGCATCGAGAAAGCTTGCGTCGAGTCCGAAGCGCTGCAGCATGGGCCGACGAGTCTCTTCCTGCTGCAGTCCGGCCGCATCGAAGACCGTCAGGGTGCCGCAGCAGCGCAAGAGCGGGCTCTCGCTGAAGCCGGGCGGTGGGTTGCGCAGGAAACGACCGCCAATCAGCTTGAGTTCGAGAACGGTCTCGGTTGGGTCGAGTTGGCAGAGCGTGGCGGCACTGCGCCCGGTGGAATGTCGTGCCCATTCCGTTTCGCGCTCAAGCAACAAAACATCGCGGGCGCCGCGCTCGGCGAGGAAATAGGCGAGCGAAGCCCCGGCGATGCCACCGCCAACGATGATGGTGTCGTAATGATCGCGGAGCGGCACACGGCGATGCTACCACCCACGACGAGGTGGGAAAGACGGCGTCAGCAACCCGATCGCAAATTCGTTCGTCGTCTGCCCGGGATCGCGTCGGCTCGGCCGAAAACCGGCCGGTAAGTGGCTGTCCGCACGCTCCCGCTTGCGTCGGCTGTCCCTGGGTCGGCGTGCCCTATGGCGAGCAGCTCAAGCGCAAGCAGGCTCTGCTTGGTCAAGCACTTGGCGGGCAGGGCTTCGATCCCTTGCGCCTTTTGAGCGAACCTCCGGCCGGCAGCGCGCGGGCCTTTGGCTACCGCAGCCACGCCCGACTCGTCTTCCGGCGGCAGAGAAGCGGTCGGGTGCTGCTTGGGGTCTACCGACCCGGCAGTCATACCGTGGTTTCGGCCGAACAATGCCGCGTGCATCATCCGGGGCTCGAACCCCTTCTGGTCGAGCTTCGCGCGGCGGTCGAAGATCTTGGTTTGCCTGTTCACGACGAACTAAGCGGGGCGGGCGGTCTGCGCTACGCGCTGGCGCGTGTGGCCGAAGTTTCGGGTGCGCGGCATCTGACGCTGGTCTCAAGCCTCGATCCGCTGCCGGGGCTTACGAAACTCGTCGGTCTACTCCAGACCTCGGCGGCAAGACCCGAAAGCCTGTTCGTGGCGCATAACCCGAGTCCGGGCAATGCCTTGCTGGACGGGCCACCTCGACGGCTTTTCGGGCCGCGCCTCCTCTTGGAGCGTTTCAGCGACATCCAGATCGGCTTTCGGCCCGAATCCTTCTCGCAGGCCAATCCCCAAACCGCGGCACGCGCCTACGCCACCGCTGGCACGTGGCTGCGGCTGAAGGACGAGGCGATCATCGCCGACCTTTACTGCGGCGTCGGGGCTTTTGGGCTGGTGGTCGCCAGGCCGGGTGACCAAATCTTCGGCGTGGAGGCGGCCGAGGCGTCGATCGTAACCGCGCGTGAGAACGCGCACCGTCTGCGGAGGAAGGCGGCCTACGCGACTGGCGTCGTCGATGGCCGAATTCGTGAGCTTTGGCCAGGCCTCGCCGCCACGGCGACGGTAGAGGTCGCGCTGGTCAATCCGCCGCGCCGGGGCCTCGGTCCCGAAGGCCGGGCCGCCGTCGCCAGCCTGATGCCGACACGGATCGCCTACCTCTCATGCAACCCGCTTTCGCTTGCAGCTGATCTGCACGCCCTCGAAGCGTTTGGCTACAGCGTCGAGCGGGTGCGGGCTTTCGATATGCTGCCCCAGACGCCACATATCGAGGCTCTCGCGCTGCTGCAGAGGCTTTGAAGGCGCCGTCTTGCGTCGCCGCCGAGCGGCGGCTCACCCCTCACCATGCGCTCTCGACCTCGCCTTTGCGTAAACGTTGCGTGATGACGATCTGCTGCACCTCCGACGAGCCATCGTAGACGCGCACCACCCGCGAATCGCGCCAGATCCGCTCGAGCATATATTCACCGCGGATGTAGCCGTAGCCACCCAACATCTGGATCGCGTCATCGACGGTCTGCCAGACCGCCTCGCCGGCAAAGAGCTTGGCCGTCGAGGACTCGCGCACGGCCGACTTGCCCTGATCGAGCAGCCAGGCGCTGCGATAGACCAGCCCGCGCGCGGCATCGGTACGGGTGGCCATCTGCGCGACGCGAAAGGCCAGTGCCTGATGGTCGAGCAAGGGTTTACCGAAGGTCTGGCGGCTCTCGCCGTACTCGAGCGCGAGTTCAAGCGCTTTTTGTCCGGAGCCGACGCTGCGCGCGCCGAGCATGGTGCGGCCCTCTGCCAGCACGCGCTTGGCGATATCGAAACCCCGACCCACCTCGCCGACAACGGCAAACGCCGGAACGCGGCAATCCTCGAGGGAGAGTTCGCAGATCGCCGAACCCTGATGCCCGAGCGTCTCGAAGATCTGACCGATCTTGAAGCCTGGATTGTCGGTATCGACGAGAAATGCCGTGATCCCGTCGTCGGCGCGAGCAAAAACCATGCAATGGTGGGCATAGGGCGCGTTGGTGATGAAAACCTTCTGGCCATCCAGCACCCAATCGTCGCCCACGCGGCGCGCGCGCGTCTGCATATTGCCGGCGTCCGAACCCGATTGCGGTTCGGTCAGGCCAAAGCAACCGAGCCACTCGCCGGTCGCCATCTTCGGCAGGTAGTGACGCTTCTGTTCCTCCGAGCCGAAGAGAACAAGCCCGGTACAGCCAATTCCGGTATGCACGCTAATATAGCTTGCCAGCCCCCAGGGCCCGCGCCCGAGCATTTCATGCACCAGCGCCTTTTGCAGCACGCCAAAGCCGAGACCGCCGTACTCGGGTGGGATCGCCATGCCGAAGAGTCCCATTTCGCGGGCACCATCGAGCACTGCTGCGGGCAGGCGGTCGGTCCGGTCGATTTCTTGCCAAACCGGATTGACGGTGTCCTCGACGAAGCGACGCACCGATTCGCGCAGCGCCCGGTGCTCCTCATTCAAGCTCAGATCCATGCAGCCCCCGTTCTTGATTCTCAGCCGCCGACGCCCGGTTCCGGCACGACGAAGCCCAAAGGCTTGCCTCGTTTGATGACCTTCTGCCCCTTGCCACCGCGGCGCATCTCGGGGAAGTCCGCAGCCGGAACGTCGCGCTGGCCGTCTTCAAGCTGAATCCGCACCCGCTGCCGCGCCGCCACGACAGCCGCGCCGAGGACCCGATCGTCGGCTTCGGGTCGACAGAGGATGACGCCCCGGCCGGCACCGGAAAGCTCGACCAGCTCGTCAACCGGGAATCTTAAGCCACGACCGCTTGCCATCAAACAAAGCACGGTGTCGCCACTGATTTCGGCGATGGTGACCAATTCGTCCCCCTCGGCCGTCTTGGCGAGGCGACGGCCGGCCTTCGTCGTGACGGAAAGATCGGGCAGGGCGCGGAAGCCGTAGCCGCGCGCCGAGAGAAGCAGCACGGGACATGCCGGCTCGGTCAGTTCGATCGGCGTCGCACCCGCAAAGAGATCCCGCTGTGGGGTCTGCTCGTCGGCGCCGGACTCGGCGGCCGTTGCACCCGGCACCAGCAGCGACCAAAGAACCCGCTCGCCGTCGGCGAAACGAAACAAGGATTGCACCGGCTCGCCATAGCCCGTCGTTGCGGGCACATCGCGCACCGCCAGGACGAAGAGGGTGCCGCGATTTGAAAAGAGCGCAATTCGGTCGCGCGTCGATCCGGCGTGCACGGCGGCCAGGGCATCGCCCTCGCGCAAGCGCGCCGAGGCAGGATCGCGGAGTTCGCGCACGCGCCGGATCCAACCGTCGCGGCTGAGCAGCACGGTTGCCTCCTCGTGTACGACGTAGGCCTCAGGGTCGTAGGTGAGTTCCGCCGCACCGCGCACACTCAGCCGGGTGCGGCGGGCATCGCCATGGGTCTTCGCGATTTCGGCAATTTCGGCTTGAATCATCTTCCAGCGCTCGGCGGGACGCTTCAGCATCCGTTCCACCTCGGCCAGACGTTTCGTCCGCTCGCGGTGTTCGTCCTCGAGCTTGCCGCGCTCGAGGCGGGCGAGCTGGTAGAGCCGCATTTCGAGGATGGCATCGACCTGCTCTTTGTCGAGATGAAAGGCTTTCATCAGCTTGTCGGCGGCGTCGGCCCGGTTCTCGGAGGCCCGAATGATCCGGATCGCCTTGTCGAGGTCGGCGAAGAGGGCGAGGAATCCTTCCAGGATATGCAGCCGGCGGAGGAGTTGAGCCTTTTCGAGTTCGAGGCGTCGAACGACGACATCCATCCGAAAAGCGAGAAATTGACGGCAGATCTCCAGCAACGACACCCGGGCCGGATGGGGCGGCTGGCCCGGCCCCCCGGGGAGCAGACAGGTGAGATTGATGCCGATATTGGTTTGCAGATCGGTATGCTTGAAGAGGTAGGCCACGGCGGCATCGGCGTCAGCTTCTTGTTTTAGCTCGAGTACGACCCGGACTTCGGCAGTAGACTCATCGCGAACATCGGTGAGCAACTGCAACTTCCGGTCGAGGATGAGGCCGGCGATCTGTTCGACGAGGGTCGATTTCGTCACCGCGTAAGGAATCGAGGTGATGACGATTTGCGTTCGGCCGCGAGGCAGGGTCTCGAGCATCCAGGTGCCTCGTAGCCGCAACGAGCCTTGGCCGCTCTCGTAGGCCGCCCGGATATCGGCCCGCGACGAAACCAGTTCGCCGCCGGTCGGGAAGTCTGGCCCTTTGATATACTTGAGAAGATCGACCACACCGAGTTCGGGATTCTCGATCAAGGCGATCAGCGCTGCTGCCACCTCGCCAAGATGATGCGGCGGGATGTTGGTCGCCATGCCGACAGCGATTCCGGTCGATCCATTGATGAGAAGCTGCGGCACGCGCGAGGGCAGCACCACCGGCTCCTCGAGCGTGGCATCGTAGTTGTCACGCCAATCGACCGTCTCTGGCGCCAAGTCAACCAGCATGGCCTCGGCGAGGGCCGTCAGCCGGGCCTCGGTATAGCGGTAGGCGGCGGCGGCATCGCCATCGAGGGAGCCGAAATTCCCCTCGCCGTGCACCAGAGGGTAGCGCAGGGAGAACGACTGGGCCATGCGCACCATGGCATCGTAGGCCGCGGTATCGCCGTGTGGGTGGTATTTACCCAGGACCTCGCCGACGATCTGCGCTGATTTGCGGGGTTTTGATCCCGCGCCAAGGCGGAGATTCTGGTACATCGCGAACAGGATGCGCCGCTGCACCGGCTTGAGTCCGTCACGCACATCCGGCAGAGCACGCGATGTGATGACCGAGAGCGCATAGGCGAGGTATCGCTCCTCGGCCGCCGATTTCAGATCGGTTTCGCCTTCCAACTCGCGCGCCATCCTTACCCTCCAAAAGCAACCGCAACGGGTGCGGTGCGGATTCGGCGCCCTCTCTGCCGGAATTCGCGACGCTTCGCCATGTTCGCTCCGTGGCGGCCGAGGCGGCCGTCTGTTACGCTGCGCGCCGTGCAGAACGAGGAAGAAGCCGTGGTTGGTGCGGCGCGAAGAGAAAACGTCCGCAACGTCGCGATCATCGCCCACGTCGATCATGGCAAGACCACGCTGGTCGATTCGCTCTTACATCAGAGCGGGATCTTTCGCGCCAACCAGCAGATCGCCGAGCGGGTTCTCGATTCGGGGGATATAGAGCGCGAGCGCGGCTTGACGATTCTCGCCAAGGCCACCTCGATCCTCTGGCACGACGTCCGGGTCAATATTGTCGATACCCCGGGTCACTCGGATTTTGGCGGCGAAGTCGAGCGTACTCTCGCGATCGTCGACGGCGTCATCCTGCTGGTCGATGCCTCCGAGGGGCCGATGCCCCAGACGCGTTTCGTGCTGCGCAAGGCGCTGGAAGCGGGCCTGGCCCCGATCGTCTGCGTCAATAAGATTGATCGCCACGATTCCCGCATCAAAGAGGTTCTCGATGAGGTCTATGACCTCTTCATCGACCTCGATGCCGACGAATCGCAGCTCGATTTCCCGGTCCTCTACACCAACGGGCGCGCCGGAACGGCGACAACCGACCTCGATAAACCCGGCACGACCCTGGAGCCGCTACTTGATACCATCCTCCACGCGGTGCCGGGCCCCCTGGTCGAAGAGAACGCTCCGGTGCAGTTGCAGGTCAACAACCTTGACTACGACGATTACGTCGGACGGCTGGCGCTGGGTCGGATCCGGGCGGGTACGCTCGAGGTTGGCAGCCGGTACGCGGTTTGCGGCCCTGATAGTGTGATCAAGGAATCTTTCAAACTCACCCATCTTTTTGGCTGGGAAGGTTTGAAGCGGGTCCCTCGCAAAATTGCCTTAGCCGGCGATATCGTTGCTGTCGCCGGACTTGAGACCATCTCGATCGGCGATACCGTGACCGATTTGACGGTTCCCAGAGCCTTGCCGGCGCTGCGCATCGACGAGCCGACGATCGCCATGATTTTTGGCGTCAACACTTCGCCCTGGGCCGGCAAAGAAGGCCGTTGGGTCACCTCACGCAAGCTGCGCGAACGGTTGCTGCATGAGGCCAACCGCAATGTGAGTTTGCGGGTAGAGGATACCGACGGCCCAGAACGCTTGCGGGTGATCGGTCGCGGCGAACTGCAACTTGCGGTGTTGATCGAAACGATGCGCCGCGAAGGCTACGAACTCGAAGTTTCAAAGCCCGAAGTCGTCATCCGTGAGGAAAACGGTGTCCGACTCGAGCCGATGGAAACGGCGATCATCGACGTGCCGGAAGAGTATGTCGGGGTGTTGTCGCAGCTGATGGCGATGCGCAAAGCGGCGATGACCCAGATGAGCCCACCGGCCTCTGGCCGCGTCCGGCTCGAGTTTTCGGTCCCCTCGCGCGGCCTGATCGGTTTCCGTTCGCAATTTCTGACCGACACGCGCGGCACCGGCATCATGAATGCGGTCTTCGCCGGCTGGGGAGCCTGGATGGGCGATATCGAGCGCCGAACCAATGGGGCGATGATCTCCGACCGCGAGGGGCCGGCTACGCCCTACGCCATTTTCCATCTACAGGAACGCGGCTCGATGTTCATCTCAGCCGGAACCCCGGTCTACGAAGGTCGGGTCATCGGCGAGTACGCGCGCGGCGGGGATCTTGACGTCAACATCTGTCGAGAGAAGAAATTGACCAACGTCCGCGCCTCCGGCCACGACGAGGCGGTCAGGCTCACTCCGCCACGGGTGCCCGGGCTCGAGGATGCGCTCGACTGGATCAACGACGACGAGTTGGTCGAGGTCACGCCGATCTCGATCCGGGTCCGGAAACGGGTTTTGCGCGCGAATATGCGGCCAAAGCGCCGCTCGGCCTGAGTCGCGCCGCCCGGGCGGGCTTGCTTCGGCAGAGGGCCCGGCTGGGCAGATTGGCTCGGGAAGAGGGTACACGCTTGGCCTTTGCTTGCGATTGCCCCGGCGAGTGACCCGCCGAAGCGAGATTGCCGCCTTCTTGAGGTCGCCGCGGCGAAGCGGGCTGAGCGGCACCAACGGCGTTGACGCACCCGGAGCGCGCGGCTAGGCCAGCAGCCATGTCGACCATCGCCTTCACCCGGTTTCGGGAATTGTTCCTCCTCTCCCTGCTGGCGGCCTTCTTGGCGCCGGCCGCACTCGGACTGGCGGCGGAAGCGGCACCCGAAGCGAACCCGGCAACAGCCAGGGGTTCTGCCGCCGACAGGGGCGCGGCGAGCCCGCTACCCACAGCCGCTCCGGAAAACGTGGTCAAAGCGCCAGCGCGCGTGGTCCTCACGACTTCGCTCGGCGCGATCACGCTTGAACTCGATGCGGCCAAGGCTCCGCTCACGGTCGAGAACTTTCTCACCTACGCCCAGGCGGGTTATTTCGACGGAACAGCTTTCCATCGGGTGATCCCGGACTTCATGGTGCAGGGTGGAGGCCTTTTGCCCGATCTCAGCCCCAAGCCGGGTCAACGCGCGGCGATCCGGAACGAAGCCGGCAACGGCTTGAAGAATGTGCGCGGCAGCGTCGCGATGGCGCGCACCGGCGACCCCGACAGCGCCACCTCGCAATTTTTCATCAACCTGGCCGACAACGGCTTCCTCGACCATCGCGATTCGAGCCCCTCGGGCATGGGTTACGCGGTTTTCGGCAAGGTTGTCGAGGGCATGTCTGTCGTCGATAAAATTGCTGAGCAGCGAACGACCAGCAAAGGGATGCACCAGGCCGTGCCGGCGACGCCGATCCTCATCGAGTCGGTGAAACTGCTGGCTCCAAAACCGGGTTGATGGCAATTTCGCGGTAGCGCTTGGCCAGGTGGACATAGCGCGCGGCGGAATCGCGGAGATGCTGCCGTTCCTCCGGGCGCAGCGGCCGGATGGTTCGGACCGGGTTGCCGAGATGGAGATGGCCCGGCGCGAGCCGGGTGCCGGGTGGCACCAGCGAGCCTGCCCCCAGAATTGATTCCTCGCCGAGTTCCGAGCCGTCCAGCAGAATCGCACCAATGCCGACCAGGCAGAGGTCGCCGACACGGCAACCGTGCAGCACGGCCGCATGACCGATGGTGACATCGGCGCCCACGATCGTCGGCCAGGTATCGGTCGCCACGTGCACCACGACCCGGTCCTGAAGGTTGGTCCGCGGCCCCACCCGGATCTCTTCGACATCGCCGCG
>VFKT01000356.1 GCA_009885395.1 Deltaproteobacteria bacterium
ACCGCCGCCACCGCTACGGTCACCACCGCCACCGCTCCGGTCACCGCCGCCACCGCTACGGTCACCGCCGCCACCGCTACGGTCACCACCGCCGCCGCTGCCGGTGCGGTCACCGCCGCGATCCGTGTTTGCGCTAGCATCACGGTTCCCGGCGGAACCACCGTCCCGATTCCCGGAGTCCCGGTCGGCCTTCTGCTGCCAGCCCTTGAACTGGTCGCTGGCCTGCGATTTCGAGAGCGTGCCCTGGCGATTACCCTGCTGGTTGAGCTGTTGGTTGCGCGATTGCCAATTCGATTGGTGATTATTGAAGTTTTGCTGCCATTGGTTGTTGCTGATGTTGGTGTGGTTGTAGCGGTTGTAGTTATTTATGTTGACGTTGACGTTTCCATGACCCCAATTGCAGTTACCCCAAAGAGCCGCGCCAACCGCCATGCCCGCCCCGAAGGAGAGGAGCGACGATGTCGCCATGTAGCCGGGTGGGTACCAGTAGAAGGGTGGGTAGGCCGGGTAGAGCCACGGGCCATAGATCAGGGTGGGGTTGTAGGTCGGAACGTAGACGATCTGCGGACTGGCCGGCTGGATGATGATCGTCTGCGGCTGGGAGCCGGCCGGCGTCTGCTGGACGATCACCTTCTGCTGCTCGTTGCTCTGCAGATTGCCGGCTGCCTTGGCCTGCTGACGCAGCGCCTGGATCTCGTTCATCACGGCAGACTGCTCGGCGAGAAACGCGTTGCCGAGGTTGGTGGTCCAGGTGAGTTTATCGCTCATCATCGACAGCACTTGCGGGAAAGCCACGAGGGACTTGACGCTGGCATCCCAACTCTGGCCTTGCATCGCCGTCTCGAGCGCGTCGCCCTTGACGCCGGGGTGGGCCTGCACCCAACGCTCGGCCTCGATGATCTCGACCGGGTAGGTCGAAGCCATCAGGATCTGGGCGACGAGGGAATCCGGGTAGAGCGCGATCGGGGCGACGAGCTGCTGCAGTTGTCCCTTGTCGGGAGTTGCGGCTGCTGCGGCCGGCCGGGCTGTGAGACCTGCCCCCCAGATGGTGATGAGTGTCAAGATTATGATCTTGCCGAATGGTAGCCTGCGAACGTCTTGCATCGTGGTCTCCTCCCGAATCGTGCGAGCCTGTCGCTGCTCTGACCGTCCGTCCCGTTCAAGTCAGGCCCGAGCCCGGGTTCGAACGAAGCACCGGCTTCCGACCCTGGCAAGAGAAGGGCCGGAGGCCGTGTCGGGTGACCAGCCGCCGCGAAGGCGCCTTGCCTTCGTTTGGCATGGCCTTGGCGGCGCACTCCGTGTTAGCTGCGTCCATCTACCCGGCAAGCACGCCGGACCGAGAACGAAACAAGGGCTGCGAACAGGTCAACCAATGCGTGATTCGCACCGTGCGCGGGAGCGCGCCGGATCGAGAACGGATTGGGTGCTGCGCCCGAGCCCAATTATTTAGGAGAGTGTTCATGCTTTGGATTCGCAACAGGAAATTGGTTCTCTTCGGAGTCTCGGCGTTGGCTGCAGCCTGCGCAGCCTCGGCCCCTGTCCCGCCAACGACGATCGAGGTTGCCTCCGAGACCCTTGAGACGAGCGGTTTCGACGAGACCACCGTCACCGCCACGTCCATCGTCGAAAAAATTGACCGTAAAAGCCGCAGTGTCACCCTGCGCGAGCCTGACGGGAACATTCTCGTGCTGGAGCTGACCGATGCCGTCAAGAATTTGGAGCAGGTCAAGGTTGGAGACCGCGTGACGGCAACCATCTTCGAATCGCTGCGCTACCAGATCATGCCCAAGGGTTCGGCTGAGCCCGGGGCCGCCGAGATGATCGAGACCGCAACCGCAGAGCCCGGCGAGAGACCCGGGGGCGTCGTGGCCTCGGAAGTGAACGTCATCGCGACCGTCCGCAGCGTTGATAAAAAGGCCGAGACCGTCACGCTCGTCGGCCCTTCGGGCAAAGTGGCCGTGATCAAGGTTCGCAATGCGAAGCGGCTGAACAGCGTCAAGAAGGGGGATCTGGTCGAAATCATTTCAACCCGCGCGGTCGCCATCGCGGTGGAGAAAGCGCCCTGATGGATCTCCTCGTCGAGCGACGGGACCACGTCCTCTGGGTGACCATGAACCGCCCGGAGCAACGCAACGCGCTGAGTCCTGAGATGATGGTGCGGCTCGGGCGAACGTGGACCGAACTGCGCGACGATGACGATCTCTACTGCGCGGTCCTCACCGGCGCGGGCAGCCAGGCCTTTTCGGTTGGAGGCGACCTCAAGCATTTAATACCGCTTTTCACCGGGGCTCGTGCCCCCGAGACCGAATGGGACCGGGGACTCATGGCGGACCCTGCCCTGATGATGACCTCGTTGCTCAAGGGCTTTGAGCTCTACAAGCCGATCATCGCGGCGGTGAACGGCGTTGCCACGGCAGGCGGTTGCGAAATCATGCTCGCGACCGATCTGCGGATCGCGGCCCGCGGGGCACGTTTTGGCCTCGCCGAGGTCAAGCGCGGACTCGTGCCGGGTGGCGGCTCGATGGTCCGGCTGCCGCGCCAGATCCCATACGCGCGCGCGATGGAAATTCTGTTGCTCGGCGATCTGATCGACGCCGAAGAGGCCTGCCGTCTCGGCCTCATCAACGAGGTGGTCGAGCCCGAGCACCTATTGACGCGCGCCGCCGAACTCGCCGCCAAGCTCGCTGCCAACGGCCCCTTCGCGCTCCGCAAGATCAAAGAATGCGTACTTCGCACCAACGGCCTGCCGCTCGACGCCGCCCACGACATCGAAAACGCAATCTCCGGCGAAGTCATGTCCTCCGAAGACGCCCGCGAAGGTCCCCGCGCCTTCCTCGAAAAGCGCCCCCCCAACTACCGCGGCCGGTAGGGGACGTGCGTTTAATTTTCCGGCCCGAGTTTAATTTTTCTCCATTTGGGAATGGGCTCGGGGAAACCGTCTGGTAGCCGGCAGGCGGCGTGGATCCGTTCGGCTCTGCTCTCACGGCCTTGCCCAGTGGGCCAATGGGGTGGCGCCGATGAACCGCTGCCCGTATTTGCCTGCGCGCTAAGAGGCTCCTCCGGGGCCAGAACGGCGCCTCTCCGCGGGCGCGGCGCCGGGCAGATCGCCTCCAGCTCAGCGCCCGAGAACTTCGAGCCGCGCGCGCGCCTCGGC
Source organism: Deltaproteobacteria bacterium (assembly GCA_009885395.1). Classification (GTDB taxonomy): domain Bacteria; phylum Desulfobacterota; class Binatia; order UBA12015; family UBA12015; genus SXLG01. Next base: position 3,155 of record VFKT01000356.1, read on the forward strand.
CGCCTCCGGCGAGTCACCCCCCTGCGCCAGAATCGACTCGTACAGCTGGCGGGCGTGTTCGACGTTGCCCTGCAATTCTTCGAAGCGGGCCGTTTCGAGGGCCTCGCGCGCGCCCCCACTCGGACACGCTGTCAACAGCACTGCGCCGAGCAGAATCCAGAGCGGAGACCCGCCGGCAAGCCGACGTCGGCGCAGGGTTCGGGCCTTCTGCCGCCCCATTCCCCCGATCGCTTTTGTGGACCTTCGAGTCATAAAAATAGTCCTTCTGGGGTCCCGGAGCCCCTCGATCCCCTCGAAATTGTCATCGACCACAAGGCACGGGGATCCCATTCGCAGCAAGCCTGATGGATGCATCAACCCATGCCTCGTTCCCGTCGTTTCGAAGAGCCCGGCCGCGTTTATCACATCACCGCCCGGGGCGTGAACCGTGAGCGGATTTTCCATGATGATCGCGATCGTTTCCACTTTCTGAAGTCACTCGTACGGGCCTGTGAGAGAGGGCAGTTTCGCGTGGTCGCCTGGGTTCTGATGGGCAATCACGTTCACCTGGTGGTGCTGCGGGGCGAGCTTGAACTCGGGGTTGGGCTGGGGTGGCTGTTCGGGACATACGCGCAGCGTTTCAATCTCAGACATGGCCGCTGTGGTCACCTCTTCCAGAATCGTTTCAACGAGCGTCTTTGCGACACCGATTCTTATCTCGTCCATTTGATCCGCTACGTGCATGCCAACCCTGTCCGTGCCGGCATGGTCGAACGCGAAGATGAATACCGGTATTCGTCACAACGTTGGTACGCCGATAGTCGTTGGCCTGATTGGGCAGCTCCGGAGGTGACAAGGGCTTATTTTACGACAAGCCGCAGCCGGCAGCGTTTCTTCTACCGCGGCGATCCCGCTGTCGATGGACGCGAAGTCGAGACTTGCCTGGAGCGACTTCGCCAGGTGCGGCTGCAGCGAGTGCGCCCGTCGGTCGAGGCAGAGGACCGCGATGAGGCCCGGCCTGCCGCGGCCTCCAGTGGAGTCAAGGCGGTCCCGGACGAGAGCTTCCTGCTTCATCTGCAAACCGCCATCGAGCGGCAGCACCTGCTCGCGCCGGGAGGCCTGCTGCGCAGACGTCCGGCGGCAGAGGTCACGGCCGGCCGACGGGAGTTCACCCGGTTTGCCGTGCGATCTTTAAGTATCCCGGCGAACCGTGTCGCCCGGTTCCTCGGGCTGACGCCCGGGCGTGTGAGCCAGTACCTCCGCAGCAGCCGCCACGCGGAAATTAAACTTCCGCGAAAATATTAAACGCACGTCCCCCCTAGAGGAGTTCTCGGCGGCATGGGCCGGCTCAGCCGCCCGGACTCCGAAGGCGGTCCGACCTCCGACACAGTAGTAGATACCTTCGCCCTCGAGGGCCGGCTTCATCCCGAGGAAGGGCAGCAACTCGGCTTAGAAGCGGCGCGAGCGGGCAAAATCGCCCGCGGTCAGGAAAATATGGGCAATCCCATTGATCTCCATCGTTCCCCCTGATGCGCTTGTGAGGCCCTTGGTCGGCCCGAAAATTAAACATCTTCCCGGCCGATTAAACGAACGTCCCCATCTGATAGGAGGGCGGCATGGGTGAGCCCGCTGCCAGCTTTCTGGCCGATGCCGCTGCTGCAATCGCCAGCGAGGCGGGGGATTTGTTGCGGGAGCACTTCAAGCAGCCGCGTAAGATCGGTACCAAGGCGGGCCCGGTCGATCTGGTCACCGATGCCGACCATGCTGCCGACGCGCTGATACGCGAGCGACTGCGGGCAGCCTTTCCGGGACACCGGGTGGTGACCGAAGAAAGCGGAGAAATCGACCCGGCCGATGGTAGTGAAATCGCCGACATCACCTGGGTCGTCGATCCACTTGACGGCACCGTGAACTTTGCGCACGGCGTGCCCCATTTCGCCGTCTCGATCGCGGCCGTGCGAAATCTTGCGCCGAGCATGCCACCGAGCATCACATCAAAGGCGGCGACCGTTGTTGCCGGGGTGATCTACGACCCGATGCGCAATGAAATTTTCACCGCCACCGAGGACGGCCCGGCCCGCCTCAACGGCAGCGATATCCGCGCTCGCAGCACTCTCGACCTGGGCGAAGCTCTCGTCGCTACCGGATTTCCCTATGATCGGCGCGAAAATGCCGATACGTACCTGCGCTTCTTCCAGGCCGCGCTCATCCGTTGTCGCGATCTGCGCCGCCTGGGCGCGGCAGCACTCGATCTAGCCTGGGTCGCCTGCGGGCGGCTCGACGGTTTTTTCGAATGCGGCCTTCATCCCTGGGATATCGCGGCAGGTGCGCTGCTCGCGCGTCGCGCCGGTGCCGTCGCCAGCGATTTTCAGGGAAAACCCCTGGTCCTCGACGCGCGCCGGGTGCTCGCCGCACCCTTCGCCGTCCACGCCCGGCTGATCGAAGTCTTCACCCACCTTCCCGGGGCCAGGCCCTAGCCGCGTCGGCTCGAACTTCGCCCGCAATCAGGATTGATGCCGTGACGCCCACCTCCGAAAGCTCCGATTTCCTCGACGATTTCGAAGCAGCGGCCAAACGCCGTGGCTTGATTCTTGACGAAGGGCTATGGCGGGCGGCGCAGGCGGTGGCGGCAAGACTTCCGCTGGTGCTGGTCACCGGTCGGGCCGGAACCGGCAAATCGACGCTGATCCACCTCTTGCGCGAAAGCGTCGCCCAGCGCCTGAACATGGCGGTGCTGGCCCCGACCGGGCTCGCCGCCATCAACGCCGGAGGCCAAACCATCCATTCGTTTTGCCGGCTGGCACCGCGCACCGTCGATCCCGACAGTATCCGACGTCTGCGCGACCGCGAGCTGTACGAAAACCTGGACCTCCTCGTGGTCGACGAAATTTCGATGGTACGCGCTGACCTGCTCGACGGCATCGACATCTTTCTCCGCCGCAACGGACGCCATCGCGATCTGCCCTTCGGTGGGGTGCGGATCGTGCTGGTCGGCGACCTCTTTCAGCTCGCACCCGTGGTGCGCGAAGAGGAGCGACTTTTCTTCGAGGAGCAGTACACGAGCGCCTGGTTCTTCGACGCAAAGGTGCTGCAGGGCATGGTGATCGAGGGCGTCGAACTCGAGCTGGTGCATCGACAGGAGGAGGAGGCCGACTTGAGGCTGCTCAACGCCGTACGCGAGGGAGACAAACCCGGCTTCGCGGCATTGACCGAAATCAACGCACGCTGCGTCCCCGACTGGCTACCCGACGATTCGACCGTGCTCGAGGGACGTTTAACCTTGACGGCACATATCGCCGTCGCTGAGCGGCTCAACCGACAGCGCCTGGGGGCTCTGCCCGACCGGCCACGCCTCTACCGCGGCGAAGTCACGGGCGAGTTGCGGCCGACGGCCGAGAGGCTGCCCGCCCCACTCGATCTACACCTCGCTCGCGGAGCGCAGGTTCTTTTCACTCGCAACGACTCTGGCGGCCGCTGGGTCAATGGCACACTCGGACGCGTCGTCTCTCTCTCCAAGACAGAGGCCGAAGTCGAAGTGCTTTGGGGCCCCGAGACCGGACAGGTACACCCCGTCAAAACCGTCACCTGGGAGCAGCACGCCTTCGATTACGACCGCGCTCAAGGTCGCGTCGTCAGTCGGGTGATCGGCACCTACAAACAACTGCCGCTGACGCTGGCCTGGGCGATCACGATACACAAGGCGCAGGGCATGACCCTCGACAAAGTAGCTCTTGATCTGGGCCGCGGTGCTTTCGCCGAAGGTCAGCTTTACGTCGCTCTCAGCCGGTGCCGGAGGCTTGACGATCTGCTGCTGCTGCGGCCGATCCGGCGCGACGACCTGCGAGTCAGCCAGCCGGTGCGCGCCTTCCAGGAGTTGCTGCGCAGCGGCGAGCTGGCGCTGCCGCGCACGCGCCCCGGCGCCGGTGCCGACGCGGTGGTGCTGCCGCAGCAGGCGTCTCTTTTCGGCACCAAGTGACCGACCGTATGCGTCGCTCGTGTCATGGAGAGTGCTGATGCTTGAAGCCCTGATCGGATTGCAACCGACACATTTGCGGCTTGAGCCCGGCGGCGCGGAATGCCCGATCGGCGCGTCGGTACAGCGGCTTGGTGATTTCGAAATCCGTGTGGACGAGTCCCCGGGACGGCTGCGCTGGTCGATCCGTAATACTACTACCGAGGCGCGCCGCTTGCGCTCGATCGCGTTGGTTCAGAACCTCGGCCAGCCCCGCGGCCCGCTCGAGATGCTGCGCAACGGCCTGCAATCGTGGAGTGCAATCGACGTCATAACCTTTGGCGAAGGTCGCGACCCCTCATGGCAAAGCCCGCTGCCCGAAGCCTTCCATGCGGCCCATAACGCCGACGAGCGCATGGTTTCGCAGGCAAACGAAATCCGCTCCGAAGGCGTCACTCTGCTCCGCAGGCGGGGCGGGCCGGAACTCCTGATCGGCTTCGCCGGCGGCACCCGCCATGACGGCACGATCCGCCTGCGCGAAGGGTCGCGCGGTGTTGAACTCGTCGTTGAGGCCTTTCTCGGTGAGGCCCTGCTCGAGCCCGGTGTCGAGGTCGGGCTGCACGATATCCTCCATGCAAGCGGCGACTCTGGCGACACGCTGTTGGCGACCTGGGCCGACGAGGTGGGCCGGGCGGGCGAGGCCCGCGCCAGCGCCGATCTCATCACCGGCTGGTGTTCGTGGTACCACTACTTCGCCGACGTCACCGAGGCCGATATCCGCTCGAATCTGGCACTCGCCCGCGACTGGCCCTTCGATGTCTTCCAGATCGACGACGGCTACCAGCGCACGATCGGCGACTGGCTCGTGCCGGGAGAGCGCTTTCAGAGCCCGATCGCCAAGCTCGGGGCTGATATCCGCGCAACGGGGATGCGCCCCGGGATCTGGCTCGCACCCTTTCTCGTCGCACCAGATTCCGTAGTCACCCGCGAACACCCCGAATGGCTCGCCCGGGACAGCAACAACAATTTTGTGATCGGCATGATCCACCCGGTCTGGGGTGGTGGGCTCGACGGCCTGATGTTCACGCTCGACACCACCCGGGCCGATGTGCAGGAACACCTCGAATCGACGGCTCGCGCCATGGTTTCGATGGGCTACGATTATCTCAAGCTTGATTTCACCTATGCACCACGGATGCCTGGCATCTACGCCGACCCGTCCCAGACACCCGCACAGCGGATCCGGGCCGGCTACGACGCGATCCGCCGGGGTGCCGGTGAAAAGACCTTCCTGCTCGGCTGCGGCGCACCGCTCTTGGCTTGTGTTGGCGTGGTTGATGGCATGCGGATCGGGGCCGATGTCTCACCGACCTGGGAGGTGGACGTCCCGAAGCGCGACGGCCTGAGCTACGGCCCGAGCCAACTCCCCGGCTACGAAGCAACCCAGCCCTCGACGGCGAACGCTCTCGCCCAGACCTTGCGACGCCGCTTCATGCACCGTCGTCTTTGGCTCAACGACCCCGATTGCCTCATGTTGCGCCGAAGCCACACGAGCCTCAGCGAAGAGCAGATCCGTACCTGGGCGGAAGCCGTCGCCAGTTCCGGCGGCTTCTGCGTGCTCAGCGACGACCTCGCCCTGCTCGGCGACCGCGAACACAGCGAATTCGAAGCTCTCCTCGCAACCGCCCAGAGCCGCGAGGGCCGCGAGGGGACGTGCGTTTAATTTCTCGCGGGAAGTTTAATTTCGGCGCATCCATCGGGCGTCTGCAGCGCCACGACAAAACCCGGGGGCGGATACAATTCCGCCGCCCCACCGCACCGGTGCTTTCTTCCTATTGGTGGCCCCGGACGGGAGCCGCGAGGGAGCCGCGAGGGGACGTGCGTTTAATTTCTCGCGGGAAGTTTAATTTCGACGCATCCATCGGGCGTCTGCAGCGCCACGGCAAAACCCGCGGGCGGATACAATTCCGCCGCTCCTACCCGCGCTTCCGCTTTGGCCCTATTGCCCGGCCCCGACGGGGACTCCCGCCCCCGGAGCAGTTGCGCAGTGATTTCTGCGGCAACGCTAGGGGCTTGAGGGTGGCAACCCTCGTGATTCATCGGCCCGGAGAAGTTGCCAGCAGGACCTCTGCAGTAACGCTGTCCGCCGGCTTTTCGCCTCACCTCACCTCAGACCGGCAACTCCTCCGAGTCCACCACCCCGCGGCGAACCGCATCACCCCGAGATCGGCCGGTCCCCCTGGGGCGGCCGCACCCGGTAGGTCAACGTCCCCGTCGCGACAAGTTCCCCCGATGCCGACAAAACTTCGGCACGACAGAAGACGATCGAGCGACCCCGCTTGACGATCCAACCCTCGGCGATCATATCCTCGCCGCGCACCGCGCCCAGATATTGGACCTGCAGATCGATGGTCAGCAGGCCGGGAAAGGTGTCGTAGGGGCTCGCAAGCGCCGGCACCACGACCGTATCGATCAGAGCCGCGATCACGCCGCCATGCACCACACCCGCCGGTTGGATCAGATCCGCTCGGAAGGGCAGCCGCATCCGGGCGTAATCGAGCCGCACCTCCTCGAGCCGCATGCCGAGTGCTGCGGGGTGAGTCGGCGGGGTGCGTGGCGGAAAGATTTCAAGCCAACGCGCCACGCGTTCCGGCGGCAAGGCGGTAAATCGGTCCCGATGTGGGGCGAGGTCGGGTGCGAGACTCATGTGGCCGAGTCCCTAGCGCGCCGGAGCGATGCGCGCATGAACGCCTCCTGCGTGTCAAGCTCGACGCGTGCCTTGCTTGCCGTGTATTATGCTTGACAAAAGCCTTACTTCTCAGGTATCGTGCTCAACGAGCACCTTGCTTGCCGCGTGTCATGCTCGACGCGAGCCGTACTTGCCGGCGTGCCGTGCTCAACGAGTGCCTTGCCATGATCGGAAGCTCAACCTCGCCAGGCGGATCCCGACAGATCGCCCCAGGCCCTCATCGCTTGACGAACAACCCCGCAGCCTCCAGCTCGGCGGCCACCGACAAAAGCTGATCTTCACGCCCGTACGCGGCAACGAGTTGTGCGCCCACCGGAAGTCCAGCCCGGGTAAGGTGGACAGGCAGCGAAATAGCCGGCTGACCCGATTGGTTGAACGCCGAGGTATAGGCCCCGAACGGAGCCGCTTTGAGGAAGGGCGCGAAGGGCTCCTCCTTCGATTGCGCCAATTCACCGACCCGCGGCGGCGGTGCAGCCACCGTTGGTGTGAGCAGCAGGTCAAAGCCTTCGTCGCTCCACCACGACGCCACGGCGCGGCCGTAGCGATGCATCGCCTCGATCGACGCCAGATAATCCGTCACGCTGCGCGAGCGTGCGGATTCGACCAAGGCCCACGTCAAGGGCTCGACATCGTCGGCCCCAAGCGTGCGGCCGAGCACCTGTCCCCAGGACTCGACGGCACGCGAAATTCCGGCAGCGACGATCGCTACAAAAGATTGGATCCCCATCGGATCGTCAAGCGCAACTGGGAATGCGGCTTCGACGCGATGGCCGGCGGTCGAAAGTGCCCGCGCCGCAAGCTCGGCGGCTTCGGCGCATTCCGGATCAACTGCTTGCTGGCGTGGACCTTGCGTCATCACGCCAATCCGCAACCGGGGCCCCTTGGTGAGCGATTCGGCAAACGGCCGCGCCGGCGGCGGTGCGGTGTAAGGGTCGCCCGGCATCGCACCAGCGACAATGTCAAGCAACGCGGCACTGTCGCGCACACTGCGCGTGACGAATCCTTCATTGCTGAAACCACCCCAGCGCTCGCCCATGCCGGGCCCAAACGAGCAGCGGCCCCGCGAGGACTTCAGACCGACCAGTCCGCAATGACTCGCCGGGATGCGGATCGAACCGCCCCCATCACTGGCATGCGCCGCGGCCACCACGCCCGCCGCCACCGCCGCCGCCGAGCCGCCACTCGAACCGCCCGGCGAATATTCAGGGTTCCAAGGG
>VFKT01000196.1 GCA_009885395.1 Deltaproteobacteria bacterium
AGGCCGCCAAGGGCCGCGACGCGTTCATGCGCCTGGCCTGCGTCAGTTGTCATTCGCTGAACGGCACCAACGGCGATGGTCGTTTCGGGCCCGACCTGAGCCATCTGATGAGCCGTACCACCATCGCGGCGGGTGCGGCGGTCAATACGCCTGAGACTCTGCGCGCCTGGGTGCGCGATCCGCAGACCATCAAACCAGGCTGCAATATGCCGGATATGAAACTTTCGGAGCAGGAGGTGGACCAGATCACGGCCTACCTTCTGACATTGGGATGAGTACGAACGTGATGAAGTTGTTTGATGAGGCTTCCGGGCCGCGGGAGGCGTGAGGCGGACGATGGCAGCGATCGAAAGCATAAGGAACGCGTCCGATCCGGCACCCCGCCCAACCCTATGGCTGACGGTGCACGATTGGGCCGTGACCAGCGACCCGAAAAAACTCGGCGTGATGTATGTCGTCGTGGCGCTCGTGTTCTTCGCCATTGCCGGCCTCGAGGCGACCCTGATGCGGATCCAACTCGCCTCGCCGGCAAGCGATTTCCTGGGCCCGAAGGTCTTCAACCGCTTGATGACCATGCATGGCACGACCATGGTCTTTCTGGTCGGGATGCCGATCCTGTTTGGCACCGCCAACTATCTTGTGCCGCTGATGATCGGCGCGCGCGACCTGGCATTTCCGCGCTTGAACTCGCTTGGCTTCTGGCTCTTCCTCTTCGGCGGTTTATTGCTTTATTTCAGCTTCCTTGGCGCCGATGGCCTCTACGGTGGCGGCACGGCGCCGGACGTCGGCTGGTTCGCCTATGCGCCACTCACCGGGCGAGCCTTCTCTCCGGGCAATTCGACCGATTATTGGATCCTCGGGATCATGCTGAGCGGGTTTGGCAGTACCATGACCGCGCTGAATCTGGTCACGACCATTGTCTGTCTGCGCTGTCCGGGCATGACGCTCTCAAGGATGCCTGTCCTGGTCTGGATCATGCTGGTCGATTTCATCCTGGTCCTGATCGCCATGACCCCGCTCACGGCGGCGCAAATGATGTTGCTCTTTGACCGGTTTTTGGGTTCGCATTTCTTCGATACCCAGGCGGGTGGCTCGGCCGTGCTTTGGCAGCATTTCTTCTGGTTCTTCGGTCATCCCGAGGTCTATATCCTGATCCTGCCGGCGTTTGCCTGGGCGAGCGAAATCATCCCGGTCTTCTCTCGCAAGGTGATTTTTGGGTACCCGATCATTGTCGCCGCCACGGTTTCGATCGGCTTCATCAGTCTCGGGGTGTGGGCGCACCATATGTTCACGGTGGGGATGTCGGCGGGCAGCAATACCTTTTTCACCTTCTCGACAATGCTGATCGCGGTGCCGACCGGCATCAAGATCTTCAACTGGATCGGCACGATGTGGGGCGGTCAGATCCGCTTCGTCACGGCGATGCTTTTCTCGACCGCTTTCCTTTTCCAGTTCACCCTCGCCGGTTTGACCGGCATGATGCTGGCGACGGTGCCTTTCGATTGGCAGCTCAGCGATTCCTATTTCGTGGTCGGACACTTCCATTATGTGCTGATCGGTGGGCTGCTCTTCATGATTTTTTCCGCCATCTACTACTGGTTCCCCAAGGTGACCGGACGGATGCTGAATGAACGACTTGGTCGCTGGCATTTTTGGTTGCTGTTTCTCGGCTTCCACCTGACGTTTGGGCCGATGCACGCTTCCGGGGTGCTCGGTATGCCGCGACGAATCTACACCTACGATTCGGGGCGCGGCTGGGATACACTGAACCTGATCTCGTCGATCGGTGTCCTGGTGCAGGGCGTGGCGATTGCGATTTTCGCCTGGAATCTGCTGCGCTCGCTGAAGCGGGGCGAGGTGGCGGGCGACGATCCCTGGGATGCCTGGACGCTCGAATGGTCCACGACATCGCCGCCGCCGGCTTGGAATTTTGAAGAAATTCCGGTGGTGCGAAGCCGCCGCCCGCTCTGGGATCTGAAGCATCCAGAGGATCCCGACTGGAGGCATGAATGAGCGCCTTGGCTGCGCCGACGGATTCGGCCCCGACCTGGAGCCTGCCCTCGAAGGGACGGGTGGGCATGGCGTGCTTGATCCTGACCGAGAGTTCATTCTTCGGGATCTTTGTCGTTGCCCATCTTTTTTACCTGGGCAAGGATCTGAACGGCCCCTATGCCGACGTGCTGCAGGCCCCATTGCTGGCGAGCGTTTGTCTGCTCTCGAGCAGCTTGACGATTGTGCTGGCGACGCGTGCCCTGGCCCGCGGTTCGCGGGGTGGATTCCTGCTCTGGTGGGCCGCCACCATCGCGCTCGGCTTGGAGTTTCTGACCGCGACCGGCTTCGAGTGGCTCGACCTGATTTCGAAAGGGCTCACCATCCGCTCGAATCTGCTTGGTACCACCTATTATTCGCTGGTCGGCTTCCACGGCTTGCATGTGACCTTCGGGCTTTCGATGCTGACTCTGGTGCTGGTACTTGGCCTGGTGGGCCACGTTAGGCAGGAACACGCCGAGCGTTGCGAGATCCTCTCCTGGTACTGGCATTTCGTCGATGCCGTCTGGGTGGTCGTCTTCAGCGTGGTCTATCTGATCCGATGAACGCCGCCCCGGAGATCGTCTCATGAGTGAGCAAACGAACCACGATGGTCGTCACCAGATCAGCCTGCCGGCGCCGACGGCCTGGCCTTTGTTGTTTGCGTTTGGCTTGACTTTTGGGCTGGCCGGGCTGGTCACGCACGTGATCGTGACGATGGTGGGCGTGGTGCTGGTACTGGTTTCGGCGCGCGGCTGGTGGTGGGAGGTTTTGCCGCACGAGCGCGAAGTGGAGATCGAGGTACCGGCGCGGCTGCAGGTGCCCGTCGCTCGTGCCTTGGCCCGGGTGGATCATCTGCAACTCGGCGAAGCCGGCCACCGGATGCGTTTGCCGGCCCAGGTGCATTCGATTTCGGAGGGCTGGAAGGCCGGCCTCGTCGGTGGTGCCGCAATGGCGGCCACAGGCGCCCTGTTTGGCATCGTCTCGCATACCAGCATCTGGTACCCGGTGAACCTGCTGGCAGCCGGTGCCTTGCCCAGTCTGGCGACGGCAGATCAGGCCACGCTCGAGGGCTTCCTGGCTTCCGGTTTGATCGTTGGAGGGATCATCCACCTTTCTCTCTCGCTGATGGTCGGCGTGCTTTACGCCGCTTTGCTGCCGATCTTTCCGCGCCATCCGGCGATTGTCGGTGGCGTGCTGGCACCACTGCTCTGGTCGGCCCTGATCTGGGCCTCACTCGGTATCGTCAATCCGCAACTCAATCAGCGGATCGAATGGTTCTGGTTCGTGGCCTCGCAGTTAGCTTTTGGATTGACAGCTGGATTCGTGGTCCACCGCAGCGAGAAGATCGCGACCATGCAGACCTGGTCGTTAGCGGAGAGAACCGGCATCGAGGCCGGTGGCGACGCGGGAGGCGAGGCATGATGCGTCGCAATTGGCGCGGCGCCGGGCGAAGCGTGGTTTGTCTGGCGCTCCTCTGGCTTGGCGCCTGTGCCGATTTGCCGGGGCGCCCCGACGAGGCCGATCGGCCCATCCGGCCGAACGATGTGAAGAGTGTAGATGTGCTCTACGGACAGAACTGCGCCGGTTGCCACGGTGCCGAGGGTCGCCTCGGCGCGGCCCGGCCGCTTGCCGATCCGCTCTACTGGGCGATCGTCAACGATGCCGAGGTGCAGGGGGTGGTGGCGCGAGGGGTGGCGGGAACGGCCATGCCGGCTTTCGCGCTGAGCGAAGGAGGTACTCTCAGCGACGCGCAGATCGCGATCTTGAGCGATGGACTGCGCACGCGCTGGTCGGGTCCGGATAGCGCGGCCCCCGGGTTGCCAACCTGGGCGATCCAGCCGGGGCAAAATGGCAAGCGCGGACGCGTGGACCAGGGGGCCCAGGTTTTCGCCAGCCGTTGTGCAGTCTGTCATGGCGGGAAAGGTGAGGGCGGCATCGCTCCGGGTTCGCTGGTTGACGCTTCGTACCTCTCTCTGGTCAGCGATCAGGCCTTGCGCTCGGCGGTTCTCTTCGGCCGTACCGATCTCGGGATGCCGGACTTCCGGGGCGGTTCCGGTGAGAAGCCGCTTTCGCCAGACGAGATCGCCGACCTGGTCGCATGGATGGCGTCGCATCGCGTGGCCTATCCAGGGCGACCCTACAACGAATCGGACGCCGCGGGCGTTGGGGAGGATGGTCCATGAGGGAACGGCCCGCAGAGGAGGCCTCGGGAACCAGCCGACGCAATTTCATGATACGCTTCGGCGTACTCTTGAACGTCGTCGGTGCGTCGATGCTTGGCTTGCCGATTCTTGGCTATCTGGTCGCGCCCTTGCGCCGCCGCGCCGAGCAGGCCTGGATCCCGCTTGGCCGACTGGCCGACTATCCGCAAGGTCAAACACGATTTGCTGAGTATGCGAATCCCTTCCGCGTACCCTGGGATGGCATGACGCTGAAGACCCCTTGCTGGGTGCGGCGCAAGGAGGACGGCAGCTTTCAGGTCTTTGCGATCAATTGTGCCCATCTGGGTTGCCCGGTGCGTTGGTTCCAGGAATCGAGGCTCTTCATGTGCCCCTGTCACGGCGGCGTTTATTACGAGGACGGCTCACGCGCCTCGGGGCCGCCGCCGCGCGGGCTCTTCGAGTACCAGGTGGAGGTGCGCGGCGAAGAGCTCGGGGTACGGGGCGGCCACCTGCCGACGCTCGCGACACCGGTTTGAACGGGAAACCAGGCATGGACCGAAAAGAAGAAAATCCAGAACCTGTCGAGCAGGCGGCCGCTCCCGGCCGGCTGGCGCGCATTGGCGCGTGGTTCGATCTCCGGCTTCGCATCAGCGACCAGATCTGGCCCGAACTCGCCCACCATGTGCCGCGCAGCTCGGCCAGCTTCTGGTACGTTTTCGGCAGCGCCACGCTGCTTTGTTTCATGGTGCAGCTCGTGACCGGCATGTGCCTGGGCCTGGTCTACTCCCCGTCGGCCGCCGAATCCTGGGCAAGCCTCGAATACCTCAACTACCAGCAGCCGCTCGGCTGGTTCATGCGTTCGCTCCATTATTGGGGATCGAATTTCATGGTCGCCCTGATGACGATCCATGTCGTGCAGGTCTTTCTCTTCGGGGCCTATAAATATCCGCGCGAACTCACCTGGGTGGTCGGTTGTTTCCTATTCTTGTTGACATTGGCGATGGCCTTTACCGGCCAAGTGATGCGCTTTGACCAGGACGCCTATTGGGGCCTCGGTATCGGCGCGTCGATCGCCGGGCGCTTTCCCTTCGTCGGCGGGATCGTGGTCGATCTTATGCTGGGCGGGCCGATCATCGGGGCCCCAACCTTATCGCGTTTCTTCACGCTGCACGTTTTCCTGGTGCCGGCTCTGCTGCTCCTGCTGATTGCCGTGCACCTTTGGCTGGTGCTCAAGGTCGGCATCAACGAATGGCCGATGCCCGGGCGGCTGGTGACGCGCGAGCGTTATCTTGAAGAGTACCACCAGTTGGTTGCCGAGGACGGCGAGCCCTTCGTGCCCAACGGCGTGCAGAAGGATCTCGTCTTTTCGGGACTGGTCATGGTGGCGCTTGTGAGCTGTGCTGCCGTATTGGGACCGGCCGGACCCAACGGCCCACCCGACCCGACGCTCATCGATACGGTGCCGCGGCCCGATTTCTGGTTTTTGTCGCTCTTCGCAGTTTTTGCGTTGCTGCCGGCGTATCTGGAAACGCCACTGATCCTGATTGCGCCACCGATCCTCTTCCTGCTGGCAGCACTGCTGCCCTTCTATTCCGGTACGGGGGAGAAGAGCTGGAAGGTGCGGCCGGGTGCCTGGATTCTGGTCGTCACGGTCTTTGTTTGCCTTGGTACCTTGACCTGGCTCGGTATCCGTTCGCCCTGGTCCCCCGATATGGCGGCCTGGAGTGGCACGCCGACGCCGGTTGCGATGGTGCGCGGGCGCACGCCGCTCGAATTGCAGGGCGCGCTGATCGTCCAATCCAAGCAATGTCGGACGTGTCATTCGCTGGGCGGCGAGGGGGGCGAGCGGGGTCCGGCGCTGGATGATGTTGCGACGCGGCTCACGCAGGATCAGCTCATTCATCAAGTCCTTCAGGGTGGGGGCAATATGCCGGCTTACGGCAAGAACCTCTCGCCGGCGCAGGTCAAGGCATTGGTTGCGTTCCTCGGCACGATGCATCCGCCGGGCCAATTGCCGGCGCGCGATGCCTCGCGGGTCGCAAGCAGCGCGGCACCGGTCGCTGGCGTCAGCGGCGGGCGCTGACGCCAGCCCGGCTTTCTCCGAAGGGTCCGCATCGGTGTTGAGCGCCGGGAGGCTGGCGTGGCGCCGGTCAGGGCAATGCCACGGATGGTTTATCCCGGCGACCATGATGCCGCCGAGGGGTGGGGTCATGATTCTGAAAAAATCACATCCCAGACGCCATCAGCCGGCTTGAGGAAATTCTCTCCGGAGGCTGATGGCCGGCCCACCTCGTGGCTCAGCGGCTGGCTTGAAACAAGGTGCTGCTGCCGCTCGTCGTAGCAAGAGTTGCCGAGACGCATCCGGTCGCGTCGCTTCCGAAAACCTTCAGCGTCATATTGGTCGAGTCGGCCAGCGCCGCGGCGATCCCTGTCGGCAGGTTGGTTTGGCCCGCGGTGGCATTGTTTTTCGCCTTGAGGAGGAGGGAGGGCCGACCTGCGGCGCCACCCTTCATCTGAAAGCTCTGCACGCCATCGGTGCTCAACGTCGCATCAAGATAGCGGTAGCCAGAGCCCCGGGGCGGGTTGCCGAGCGCCTTCCAGCACGCAACACTGCCGCAGCTTTCTCCGGCGCGGTCGATCTCGAGGCGGCCGACCAGGGCATCGCCGTCGTCGTAGACGCAAAGCGTGTAGTCGGTACCGCCTTTGGTGCGTGGATCGCCAAAATCGGATTGCACGAGCGCCGAGCCGCGTTTGAGATTGATGCTCAGTGCCTCCCTGCCCGAGGAACGTTCGTCGATCGTCAGGGTGCCGTTGGCAAAGCTGTCGGTACATGAGGTGGGCGTGGTCACGGCGCAGATGCCGGCTCCGTCGCAAGTCGCGTCGCCGGCGCAGATATCGTCATGGCGACAGGGATTTCCCGTCGCTTCCGCCTGGCATGTGGCCGAGCAGCAATCGCCGTTGATCCGGTTGCCGTCGTCACAGGCTTCCCCGAGGCCGCCTTGCACGCTGCCATCGCCACAATCGGGCGGCGTGACAATAAAAAATTCGTGGGCTCCGACATCCGAGGCAAGGCCCATCGGGCGCGGCGCACCGTCGCGGTCGCTGTTTGCCGACGGGAGGGTGAGCCCGGTATCGACGGCTGGCGAGCCGGCCCGGAGGCGGTAGTCGGCCGCATTGCTGTCGACGAAGAGCAGGTCTGGGGTTGAAACCTGCGAGTGCGCTTCGCGGCCACCCGCCTGCCAATCCGCCCAGCTGGTGCGGCTAGCCTGGTCGTCGTCGGAGACGAAAAGTGCACCTCCGACAATATTGTAATCGCCGTCGGTCAGAGCCGCATCGGCGGGAGCGCCGAAGGAGTAAAGGCCGCGCGTCGGGGTGCGGTTGTAGAAGATATTGTCGCGGATCGAGATCGGCGCCTGAACCGAGAGAATTCTGAGATTATACTTGCCATCGGCGGGGACATCGATGGTGTTGTGGTGGATCTCGATGTTGCCGACACCGATACCGCCCTCGCCAAGGAAGAGTGCGATTCCCGAGGAGGCGTGGTTGTCGTAGATCAGGTTGTTGCGAATGATGGCGTCCTTGAAGGCGTTCAGGTTCATGCCAGCGCCGCCGTAGTTGCTGTAAATCAGATTGTTTTCGAAGAGGGCGCCGCTGATCAGGCCATCGCCGCCTTGTTCGATGTCGCCGTAGGCCCGGATGCCCGAGCCGAAATTATGATGAATGCGGTTGCCGCGCGCGATCGGGCGGTCGCCGCCATTGGCGAAATAGATGCCGTGCTCGGCGCGGCTGCCGTAGAGGTCACAGCTCTCGACCACGGCATCGTCGGCGTGGGTGGTCACGATGGCCCAGCTGCCATTGTTGCCATAGACGCCGTTGCGGATGGTGATCTGGTTGCTCCAAACGATCCGGACCGCCGCCCGTGCCGCGCCGAAGGAGCGCAAGCCGTCGATCACGATATTCGTCGAGTTCCAGACCGCGATATTATCGGCATCGTATTGACCACCACGGTCGCTGGTGGGCAGGATTTCGGCCTTCCTGCCTGGCGCCTTAATGACGATGGGGGACGCCGTCGAGCCGAGGCCCGAAACGGTGAAGCCGAGGTAGGAGCCGTCGGCGACGAGGATGGTGTCGCCGGGCTCGACGAAGGTGAGCGCCTGGCGGATCTGGCGCCAGGGATTCAGCTCCGAGCCATCGCCGGCCATATCGTCGCCTGTCGGAGCGACGTGGTGGGTGGCTGCGGCTGCGAGCGAGGCGCAGACGATCGAAAGGAGGAGGGCGATCAGGATCCATGCCGGACGGATTGAGACAGTTTTGGAATTTCGATGGTTCACAATATTTTTTTCGTGGCCTGCTTCCCGGCACACCGCAGTTCGATGAGCTGAGTCCGGGCCAAGCCGGTTGGTGGGATCTTCTCGTCCGAGCCTGCCCGGTGCGTACCGATCCTGCAAGGGGGTTTTGATCTGGCGTGGCAGGGATTTGGCGTCTGCTGAAGCCACCATCGCGCGGGCGCGATCGACGTTCCTGCAGCACGCCTGATCGGCTCGGGTAGCCGCCGGCCCGGCTCAGTCCCCCTTGCAGTTCGGCCCGCCGCAGTCGATGCTGGCTTGTTTGCCATGCCGATTTCGTCCAGAGCAGAACGACACCGCAAGGCCGGAGCTTGCGCAGGGCGCCGGACAGCTTTTTGGATCTTGGCACTCCTGCTGCTCGTCTGGTCCACTTCGCCTGGCAGGGCGGAGGCCGATGCCACCACCGCCGGCTGGACTTCAGAGCAGATCCTCGAGGGGGTCTTCAAGCGTATGTCCGCCTTCGAGGCGGCCTTTCCGATCAATGAATCGCTGCGCCATGTGACGATCCGTGAGCAGGATCCGAACGACGGCGAGGTCTTCGAGACTCGAGTGATCGACCAGGCCGTCCGCGGTCGGGTGGGCGAGAATCCGACGCGCGAGGTCGAGAGCTGTTGGATCGATGGTGAATCGGTTGAGCCGACGCGCTGCGAAGACAAGGACCAGATCGCGGCACCCTTGCGGATCTTTGGTCCGACCGGGGCCGACAACTATACGCTGAAACTAGGCGGCCGGACGATCTTCCAGGAGGTCGAGAGCTGGCGCATCCGCATCGTACCCCGCGAGGTGACTTCCCGCCATTTCAAGGGCGATCTTTTCGTTGCCGTCGATGATCTCCGGCTCCTCGGCAGCGAAGGTACACTGGCCGATCTGCCCTTTGGGGTCGAGAGCCTCGCCGTGCACCTTTGTTTCGAAGAGATTGACCAGGGTCCGGTGGTCAAGCATGGCAAGATCGACGTGACCCTATACGTCCCGGTGATCGTACATAAGCGGCTGGTCAGCGAGTTCGAGGCGACGCAGCAGCGCCTCCTCCCCGCCGCCGGTTAGCAGGCCGCGGTCTGGGCGAGCCAGCTCGGGGTGCGCCCTTCGGCGAGGAAGGTGCGCTCGATCGCCTCCGGCGTGCCCCAATCGCACCAGCCGGTCTCCTCGGCCCGGACGACGGCGAGTTCGGGAGCAACGAGAGCGAGAAAGTCACTCGAAAAATTCCACGGTTCGAGCGTTTTGTAAGCACTCTCAAGGCCCGAGGGTTCCCCAAGGGCCGCACGCATCCGCGCGACGTCAAGCGGCCGCTCGCGTTCGAGCAGCTCAAGCGCCCGGGCGACGCGAAAAACGAGCACGAAGGAGTTCCACAGGCTGCCGCGTCCGACCAGTTTGCGGGCGACAACCAGACTGGGTTTTTCGATAAACGAACGCACGCCGAGGGCGAGCCGATCGACGGCCGTGGCCAGCGGTGCTGCCGGTTCGATATAGCCCATGCCGGTATCGGCGTGCTCGGGCACGATTCCGACCAGCACCAGGCGGTCGGGGTGCGCCGCGACGGTATCGACGGCGCGAAGCACGGCACTGCGAAAGGCCGCGCCATCGGCGATATAATGGTCGCTCGGGAAGAGGCAGACCCAGGCCTCGGGATCCCGCTTCTCAAGTTCCAGAAGTGAAAGCAGGATGCCCGGTCCAGTATCGCGATTGGACGGTTGTACGAGCACGTTCTCGGCGGGCAAGCGAGAAAGTTGTGAAGCGGCGATGGGCAGATGATCGCGGTTGACGATGGCCATCGTCCGCTCCGGCGGCGCCAGCGGGGCTACCCGGTCGAGGGTCGATTCGAGCAGGGAATGCTCGCCATCGATGCGGCAATACTGCTTCGGCATCGGCGAGCCCATGATTCGTCGGGTGAGATCCTGGAGACGGGTTCCGTCTCCTCCGGCGAGGACGAGTGCGTGCAACAAAGGCAGGGGCGAGATCGACATGAAGTCTCCTTGACGGGGCTGATGGAGCAAGGACCGGACAACACGGGCGCGGTCAGGAACGAGCTTGAACAGCGCCCTCTCGCGCGAAGCGTTGCAGGGGGCGGGAATCAGCATCCGGTACCTTTGAAGCGCAACCGGACCTGCTCTACGTCATCGGCCCGATCCGGCATTCGCTTTAGGGGGCGGCAGGGCTCTCCCCGCACGAGATGGCTTCCCGCCTTCGGGTGGGTGCGTCGGTGCGCTGGTTTGCTCAGGGCTTGGCGGCTTCGGTGGCCGGGCAGGGGCAGACATCGAGGGCGGCGACGAACAGGGTGTTGCCTTGGCGGCCGCGCTCGCCGACGATCGAGAGGCTTGAACCAGGTGCCGCCGAAGTCAGCAGGCTCTCGAATCGGCGCGGACCTTCGAGCACCAGCGTCGAGGGCGCCCTGGCTTCGTCGTCGGGAGCAGTCAAGATTACAAAGACCTGCCAGCTTTCGAGGGCGAGACGCAGATGCGTCCGCCCGAAACGGAGGTCGACCGTATCCGGCCCGGTGATCGCTTTGGCAGTACCGCCGACACCTTCACCATCAAGCACCCGACCACGGAGATAGATCAGCTCGCGCACGGCAGCGCGCGAGGATTCGTGGGCGATGCTCGGGACGGGCGGTAGCAGGCTGAATCCGGCAAGGAGGAGGGTCAGCGCGAGTGTCGGGCCCAAGCTCAGACTCAGGCCGGTCGAGCGTGGTCGCTCTGGCAAGAAGCAATGACGGCGTTGGTTGCGGTCGATCGAGTTCATCGGAGCGAGCCTCATAGCGGTTGAAACCCTACACCAGCAGCGACCGCTTGTACCCTGCACGCGAGGCGTTCAATGGTCGTGCACTTCCAACCCGTGTTGTGCGAGATTTCGCACGCGGGCGTCGGGATGATCGCGCCCGATGCGATCGATACGGGGCGCATCTTTGGCTCGACCGAGCGCCCGCAGCAGGGCGACCGCGCGCATCTGTTCGGCCTGTTCGGCTGTGAAGGCAACCCGCTCGAAGGCTTGCGCGGCAAAGTCGTCGCCACGTTCGAAGAGGGCCCGACCGGCAGCTTCGCGTACGGCCGGCTCGGAGTCCTTGAGAAATCTATTTTCGACGACTTCAAGCCCGGCCGGGTCGTCGCCGCGGGCGAGGAGGGCGACGATTGCGCTGCGAACCTCTGGCGAGGCATCGTCGCGTGCCGCCCGGGCCACCGCGCCCCGACCGGCCTCGGTGCCGCTTGCGAGCAATCGGCCGGCCGCCGCCTGCCGAAGCTCGGGCTCGCTGGCACGCAGCGCCCGGCGCAAGGCCCGGTCGCCGGGTGCTGCCCCATACGCGGCGAGCGTATCCCAGACTTCTGTGGCGAGGCGTGGTCGGCGGGTCGTCAGGGTCTCGAGCGGACCGGGCAGTCCCGGGCCTTGTGAGACTCCCGCAAGCCCGATGAGCGCGCGCAATTCCGTGTCGCTCCCCTGCGCCGCAGCCAGATGTCCGGCAAGTGCCGTTTGTGCCGCCTGCCCGTGCGCTCCATCGGCTGCATCGATCGGAGCGAGTTGCGTCAAGGCCTGCGCGGCGTCCGCCGCGACGCCGACATCCTCGCGGGCCAGCGAGCGCAGCAGCAGGGCCCGTTCGGCCTCAAGCCTTGCAGCTTGATCGAGATCCGTGGCATTGGCATGGGCGATCCAATCCGCCGCAAGAGTGGCGAGCGCGGCTCGCTCGCCGCTGTCACCGGCGTGCAGGATCCCTTCTGAACCATCGAGCAGCTCGAGATAAGGTCCGCCGCCGAGGTTTTTGTCAAGAAATGAGTTACGCGACTTGTGGCGCAAAGCGAGGACCACCTGGTCGCCGACCGCGAAGGCGGCCGGCAGAGAGGGTAGCGGCCTCTCCTCGACCACCCGGATTTCATTCGTCGTCAGCTGAATTCCGCGCAGCACCTGCGTGACGCGCACCTGGGCTATGAGCAATCGTCCATCGGCGGCCGTTTCGACTCCGACGACCGAGCCTTCGATCACGAGATCGGCGCGGGCAAGACGGCCCGGCAACGCCGCGCTTGCCACCGCGTGCACCGGCAAGAGTGCGGCGGCGGCAAGCAGGAGAAAATTGGCGAGAAAGCCGGCGGTTGAAGGTGGCACCCGCCTCACGGCGCGACCTGCACCCCCGGGGCAGTCCAGCCGCCGCCGTCGACGTCCACGAAGATAGGGTTGGTAAAGGCCAGGGAGGGAACCCCGTTCTGACCAAGATTGCCGTCGATCAGGTTGGCGAGTGTCGAATTGCCCGTGGCGGTGAGATCAAAGGGGATCACCGGGAACAGGGGCTTTGACACGCCGTCGGTGCCGCGCACGACCGCCACCACCCAGACGTCCTTGGTAAGGCCCGTCAAGGAGAGTGTCGTGCTGGCCTCGAGGCGGGAAGCCCCCGTCACGGCCGGAACCACGTCGGTCGTCGTGATATTGAACTCGACGCCTGCGTCGTGGACGTCCGAGGGAGTGACGCCGTAGCTGGTCAGGGGGACCAAGCCCGCCCCCGATTGTTTCTGGACCGAACTTTTGGTCGTCACAGGGTTCACGTAGAACTCGATCCGATCGAACTCGGCCCAGGTCGGGCTTTGCACCTCGACGGTCACGTCGACCGCGCCATCGGTGGTGGCAATTTCGAGCGGTAGGCCGAGTTCGAGGCCGCCGGTTGCGGCAGTCGAAGCAGCGTTGCTGGTGATGCGGACCATCGGGCCGTTGGTGCCGATGGCCCGTCCGGCATTGACGTTGGCCGAGAGGCTCTCGGCGATCGCGGCGAGTGCGCCCGGGTCGTCGGTGGACGAGGCGACCATGGTGCGCGGCACGCCGGCCAGGGTGCCGAGGACCCGGTGCGTATCAGAGTTGGCGACTGCCGTGCGGACGATGCCCTGGTTGATCAGGTTGAACCAGTCGCCGAGATTGCGCCCGAAGAAGTTGGTGTTGATCTGGGCGCGGCTCGATTCGATGAAAATTTCCAGCGCATCGAAGCTGTCGGTAAAGTAGTTGCTCACCGAGGGATTGAGCCGGCGCACACTGCCGGGTACCGCCGATTGTGGTGGCTCGACGCCGGTGTCGATGGCCAGACCCGAATCACCGAGGCCGAAATAGCTGTAGAAATGGTTGATTTGCACCGTATCGGTGCCCGGGTCGGCGTGCGCGGCGGCGACGATTTCGGCTGGCGTCAGGCTGTAGTTGCCAAAGCTCGGGAAATCTTCGCCGGCAGGTGCCGCGCCGCCATGATCGACCGAGCCGCCATTGACTTTTGATGCGTCGATGGTGAGCGGCCAGGCGTTGAAATGACCGTAGTCGAAGGTGGTGATCTCGGAACCCGGGGCGACCGAGATCAAACCGCTCGCGCCCGCTTCGGCGATCGCCGGGTTGAAATCTTGTCTCGAGTCGTGATCGGTGGGTGTGAAGAAATCCATGCCCTCGGCCAGCATCGAAACCACCCGCTCGACGCGGCCGACGCGGCTGTCGGGGCTGTCGATCGAGTGGACGTGAAAATCACTGGCAACGAAGCCCGAGCTGTCGATCACCGGGGCGATCTGCAGGTCGAGCGTTGCGCTGCCGCCCGGCGCAAGCGTGATGTCGGCCGTGGCCATGGAGTACTCAAGCCCATGCGAAGCCACCACCCGGTAGCTGCCCGGTTCGATGGTCAGCGGGCCGGAGGTGCCATCGACACCGAGGAAATGGGCCGAGGCAAGGCCATACGGCGGCGCCTCGCGGCGGTCGCGGAAGACCTAGGTGCGGTTCTGGATCAGTCCGAGCACCGTCTGGGCGTTGACCACTTCCGGACTTGGATCGAAGCCAACCAGCGTGACCCGCGCCGGCAGCGCCGTGCTGGTCTCGTCGGTGACGTTGACGATCAGAGTTGCGGCAGCCGGCAGGTCGACCGTCACGTTGGTCGCGGCCTCGGCGGCGACCGTGACGATGCTCGTCTGCGGGGTCAGGGCCCCGCCCAGATAAGGATGGCCCGGCACGTCAACGACCACACTATAGGTTCCCGGAGCGACGACGACCCGGAAGGTGCCTTCGGGAGTGGTACGGGCCTGGGTAACGACGTTTTGGGCGATGGGGGCGAGCGTCAGCGCGCCCGCTGCGCCGTAGATCGAGACACGGGCCCCATCGGTTGGTATCCCGTTGGCCGTGACGGTTCCCTCGATCGTTCCCTGCGGCAGCAGCTGAATCCGATTGCGGGCCTCGGGAACGAAATCGACGGCGCCGTCGCCCACCACAAACCAACGCTTTATTTTGAGCGCATCGCCAGTGTCGCCCGCAGCGGCGATTACAAAGTTTGGGGGAGCGGCGCCGATCAGGGCCAGCACCACCTGCATGCCCAGCACCGGGACCGTCACGCCGCTGGTCGAGAACGTGGTCGAGCCACTGGTTTCGGTGATATAACCGTAGGAGACGCCCTCGGCGTCTCCGTAGGGCGCGAACCCGATCCAATTGCAGGCATTGCTTACGCTCGCTGCACAGGCGGTGGTCACCAGGGGCTCGCCGAAGCCGTAAGCCGGCTGGAAGGTCTCAATCTGCCCCGAGCCGTTGATGTATTCGCCAAGAAAGACCGAGATCGGCGCGGCTCCGATATTCTGCACCGTGCTCTCGACCCGTACCCAATCGGCTCCGGGCTCGAGGATGTAGTCGGTGACGATCTCGACCGGCAGATCTTTATCGTCGGCCGAGGCCGGGAATGGAAATCCAAAGTTGACAACGACAGAACTCGGGTTGACGAAATCGAGCAGGTCATCGACCCCGGTGGCACGGATCACGGCCGGGCCGGCATCGCTACCGTCGTTCAGGACGACCACGTCGGTATAATGGGCTGCGTTCTCAAGGTTGATTGCGAATTGCCATTCTTCAAAGTTGTCGCGGTCCGGGTCACCGGCTTCGCGCTGGCGATCGGCATCGATGATATTGCCGCCGTACTGGCCGACGCCGAGCAGGTTGCGCTGCGCGGCTTGTACGACCACCTTGATGCGGTCGTTCTGTAAGAGGAAGTCGCCGTTGCGGCAGCGGCTGAGCGGGCCTTTGACGCAATCGTTGGCATCGGCGACGATTGCGGCGCTGGCGTCGCTGCCAAAGGCACTTGCGCCGTAGGCCGTCGCCACCAGGCTCTCGACGCCGCGGGCATTGGCGCCGAGGCCACACGCCATCAAGCCATCAAAAGTGGTGACGCTCGCGCAATCGCCACCCGGAGTCAGGGCGGCCACGCTTGCATCATCACAGGTCGCGCTGAGGGAAAGGATGGCCTTCTCCCGCAGCGTGGCCAGCTTCGCCGCCGTCGTCGCCGTGCAATCGGTCCCTTCAGGAAGCTTACCTTTCGAGATCTTGCCGCGGCAGGCGTCGAGCAATGCCAGCCGCTGCGTCCCGAAGGTCGAAATTTTAACACTTGATGTTTTCAGGCAGAGGCTGGCAGCGTCGTTTGTCACTTCTTCAGCCGCGTCAAAGGAAATCGCATCCAACTCGGCGGCCCGGGCGGCGTGCGATTCGGCGATGCAACTGACCAGATCGTCGAGCGTCATGACGCCGGCACAGCCCTCGCCGAAGGGCAGGGCGGCAACCGTGGCATCGCTGCATTTCGCGACGAGGCGGTCGTGCATTTTCGTTTCGGCCGCTGCAAGTTTCAGCGTCACCTCGCTATCGGCGCTGCAGACGTGGGCATCGGGCAGCGAACCTGCAGCGATTTTGAGTCCGCAGCCCCGGTAGGCCTTGGCGGCGCCGCTGAAGAAGGTGCGCGCTTGAACCGCGACCAATCCCTGGCAGGCCGCTTCGTCGGCCGTGAGGCTGGCGTGGGCTGTGCCAGCCAAGGAGAGCAACCCCAGTGCAAGGGCCGTCAGCAAGGGCAAGGAGCCGAGTGGTTGTCGCTGCGGGCTCTGGTCTGAATTCGGTTTCATGGACTGTCCTCTTATGATCCTTGCCCTGGTAGGCGTTTCAGTTGACGGGTCTGCCAGCTAGCGATGCGGTGCTTTGGGGCCGTTTCCTCGACGCAGCCACTCAACGATTAACCCATTCGTCATGGTTGTGTCACTAGAGTTTCGGTCAAAGGGTCGCCGGAACCTTGCAAAAAGTGGAATAGCCTCCCAGATAGTGGGACAAAGGCACGGCGGGAGCCGTGCGCTTGGCGGGGTTGAAGCTGCCGGGGCCTCTTTCCCGCCGCGGGCCTGCTGGTCGCGCGCTGACCAGTGTGGGGCCGATGCGTCCATCGGGCCGGGCTTAGGCGTCATTTTGCGTCGCCAGAGAGAACGCCCGCAATCCCGTCGGCTGCTTTCGCTGGGCAACGGACTGTGCTCTTTCAGGGCGGCGCCGCAGCGGGTTCGAGGGTAGAGCGTGGAGTTTTTATCAGACGAAACGTGGCCGTCGTTTGGCCCGGATCTGCTGCCCTGGCTCGGCCTCGGGTTGGTGGCGCTGGTCTACCGGCGAGGCTTCAAGGCCGCACAACTACAAAGTCCCGACCGCTTTCCCCGCTGGCGGGCAGGTTGCTTCGTCGGCGGATTGGTCTCGCTCGGCGTGGCGCTGCTCTCACCCATCGATGCGCTGGCACCCTTTCTGCTGGTTGCCCATATGGCGCAACATCTGCTCTTGTCGATGGTGGCGCCGCCGCTGCTCCTCCTCGGGGCGCCACCGTTGGCACTGTTGCGAGGATTGCCGCGTCCGCTGGTGCGCGCTGTGCTGGCACCTGTGCTGGCGCATCGATGGGTGCGAAAGTTGGCGAGCACGCTGGTCCATCCGGCGGTGGCGTGGCTGCTCTTCGTCGCAGCGACCATGATCTGGCATACACCGGCTCTCTACCAGCGTGCGCTCGGCGACCCCGACTGGCACGCGGCCGAGCACGCGAGTTTCCTCGTCACCGGCCTGCTCTTCTGGTGGCCGGTTGTGCAGCCCTGGCCGAGTGTGCCGCGCTGGCCGCGTTGGGCGATCGTGCCGTATCTGCTCGCAGCCGATCTGGCTAATACGATTCTTGCGGCGCTTTTCGTCTTCCGGGAGAGGGTCTTCTATCCGCATTACGCAGAAATGCCGCGCGTATTCGGGCTCGATGTGCTGGGGGATCAGGTCCGTGCCGGAGCGTTGATGTGGGTGGTTGGCTCGGGCCTGTTTCTGGTGCCGGTTTTCGTCGAGCTTTGGCGATTGCTCTCGCCCGTGCCCGCGCCTCTTCGTCGAGCCAAAAAACAGACCCCAGAGCGCAGCCCTCGGCGACGCACGAGCGGAATTGATCTTCTGGAAATTCCTGTGCTTGGCGCGATGTTGCGGGCGCTTGGGACTCGGCGCCTCCTGCAAGGGGTGCTTTGCGCTCTCGCCGCGGCCGTGGTGCTGGATGGCCTCTTCGGGCCGGGGCGCAGCGCGGCGAATCTCGCCGGTGTGCTGCCCTGGACCTGGTGGCGAGCCCTGCTTTTCATCTCGTTGCTGGCCGCAGGCAATGTTTTCTGTGGGGTTTGCCCCTTTCTCTTGCCGCGCGATCTGGCGCGGCGTCTGGTGCGGCCCCGCCGGCGTTGGCCGCTGCCTCTGCGCCGGAAATGGATCGCGACCGGCCTTCTTGGTGGCGGGCTCGTGGCGTACGAGGTGTTCGATCTATGGGACGATCCGCGCGCGACGGCGGTGGTGGTGCTGGCTTACTTCGCTGCGGCGCTGGTCGTCGATGCACTTTTCGAGGGCGCGAGCTTCTGCAAATGGATTTGTCCGATTGGACAGACCAATTTCGTCGCCTCGACCGTGTCGCCGCTGGAGATCCGGGTGCGCGACGCTGCGGTCTGCGCGGAGTGTACGGGTCGTGATTGCCTCAAGGGTGGCCCGGGTGGCCGGGGCTGCGAACTCGAACTCTACTTGCCGACCAAGCAAGGAAATCTGGATTGTACGTTTTGTCTGGACTGCGTCCGGGCTTGCCCGAGCGATAATGTCGCGCTCGCGACGCGGACGCCTGGAGCGGAACTTGCCTTCGATGGCATTCGTTCGTCTATCGGTCGCTTGAGGTATCGTTCGGATTTCGCGCTGCTTTTTGGCCTCTTCGTCTTTGGCGCTATCGTCAATGCGGCCGGCATGATTGCCCCAATCGTCCGTATAGAAAATTGGATTGCTGAGACGTCGGGAGGCGGGGTGCCGCCGGCCGCCATCACGATCGCGTGGATGGCTGTCGCACTTCTGCTGGTGGCACCGGGGCTCGCCCTCGCAGCGGCCGGGTTGGCTCGATGGCTCTCGGGAAGTCGGGAGACGGTAGGGACGCTCACCTGCGCCTTCCTGCCGGCGCTGGTGCCGCTTGGATTTGCGGTCTGGTTGGCGCATTTTGGGGTACATTTTGCGACCGGGGCTGCAGCCCTCCTGCCGGTGGCCGGGCGCGCCTTTGCGGCGGCGGGCGGTGGCGCGGACGCCTCGGCGCTCGAACCTGGTGCGATGCATTTTCAGCATGGTGGCTTCGATCTCTGGATTGTTCTTGCGCTCGACGTCGGGCTGGTGGCGGCGGCTCTCCTGATCGGGGAAATTTCAAAGGGCTTGGTCGGCGGTGGTCGACCGGCGCTGAAACTCGCCGCTCCCTTTCTTGGCCTCGCCCTGTTGGTCTTCCTGGCCGGATGTTTTGTGCTGCTTTCGCCCATGGAGATGCGGGGCATGGCCGTCGGCACAGGTTTAGAAACGTGAAAATTGCCGGCTTCTCGAGGCTGACACGCCGGCAGTCTCCGCGAAGGCTTGTGTGGGCGACCCTGCTGCACGGGTTTTGCCTGTTCCCGGTGGCGGTGGTCGGGGCGGGAGAGGTGGGCACACGTCTTCCGGGTGAGACGACGG
Source organism: Deltaproteobacteria bacterium (assembly GCA_009885395.1). Classification (GTDB taxonomy): domain Bacteria; phylum Desulfobacterota; class Binatia; order UBA12015; family UBA12015; genus SXLG01. The sequence continues at coordinate 19,277 of VFKT01000196.1, forward strand.
GCGCTCTTGAGGTCATGGCGTTTCTGTCCCCATCGCCGGCGCGGGTGGGTCCGACCGAAATCAGTGTGCTGGTGCGGCAGGAGGGCGTGGCGCTCGCCGAACTCGAGCTTGTCGTCCGTGCAAGGACCGATCGGCGGCGAATCGATGCCGTGCCGCAGCCCGGCGGCGGCCTGGGGGGCACGCTCTTCGAGGCGCATCTCCCCCTCTCCCAAGCAGGACGCTGGACGATCGAAGTTGCGGCAAAGAGTCGCGATGGGCTCTCGGGCCGGCTGGTTTCCGAAATCGAAGTGGCGGTCGCGTCCCCGCCCGTCCTGGTCTGGGCGCTGGGGCTGCTGGGCGTTGCCGCGGCGCTGGCCGCCTTCAAACGAGCCCTGGGGCGGCCGGTGGTGCGGACTCAGTCGACGTAGCCGAGCGCTTGAAGCTTGCGTTGTACCGCCGGGTCGGGTTCCTCGATCTCGGCTGCCGCTGCCGCTGCCGCCTCGCCGGCGCGGAGCAGGCTGCGATAGCGGTCGAGGAGTTGCTGACCTTGCTTCTGCAGCCAGAGGTTGGCGGCCAGATTCCTGGTTTCGCCGGGATCCTTTTTCAGGTCGTAGATTTCTGTCGGCGCGCTGCCGTTCTCGTAGCCGATATATTTGTAGGCGCCATCGCGGGCGCCGATGAGCCGGCCCTCGTTGCCCCGGAATTTCGAGACCATCGGCCCTTCCATGTAGCGCACGCGCATTCCGAGCAGGTTGTGTGCGCCGCTCAGCAGGGCGCGTACGCTTTGGCCCTGCATGGCTTTGGGCGTGTCTATGCCGACCAGATCGAGCAGGGTCGGCGCCAGGTCGATCAGCGACAACTGATCCTCGATCCGCTGGCCGGGCCGCACAAGTCCCGGCGCTCTCAGAATGATCGGAACGCGGATCACCTCGTCATAGACGGTGTAGGAATGAAAGAAATTGCCGTGCTCGGCGAATTCTTCTCCATGGTCCGATGTCACGACCACAATTGTAGTATCGTCGAGGCCGAGGCGCTCAAGCTCGCCAAGCAGATGACCTACCATCTGATCGGTGTAGCCGACCTCGCCGGCGTATTTGCGCCGCAGACGCTCCGCATTATCTTTCTGGCGGTCTCCGCTCGGAGGGGGTGGGACAAAGCGATCGTGGCGCGATGGCGGAGTGTAGGGGTCGTGCACCTCATAAGAATGGACAAAGAGAAAAAAGCGCTCCTGTCGATGGCTGCGTAGCCAGCGCCGGGCCTCGCCGAAGGTGGCCTCAATGTCGCCCATCGCATCCCAGATGCTGACGGATTTATTCTCGCGGTAGCTGTCGAATCCCCGCGCGAAGCCCGAGGCGGCCGTGATCATGCCGTTCTCGGTGATAGCGGCGGTGGTGTAGCCTTCTCCGGCCAGCGTGCCGGCCAGGGTGGGCAGGTCTTCGGGGGCTTTGGTCCCCGCAAAAACAGTGCGGTGCGTCGCCGGGTAGAGGCCGGTCAAGAGACTCATATGCGAGGCCGTCGTCGAGGGGTAGGCCGAGATGGCCTGCTCGAAGCGAACGCCGTCTGCGGCCAGCGCATCGAGCCTGGGTGTCAGTGCTTTTCCGTCAAGCATTTTGCCTGTGAAATCGGAGCGCAGGGTATCGAGCGAGATCAGGACGATGTTGGCTTGCCGGCGGGTGGGCCTTGGCGCGAGCAGAACCGGCGCGCCGAAAAGTGGCGCACCGAAGCCGGCACCGCCGTCGGCGGCCTTGTCCTGCCAACGGGCGCGAAAGGTGAAAGAGACCTCGCTGCCGGCAAACTTGCTGAGATCAATCCGCCGCTGGACCCAGCCACGCCGGCGATCTTTCGCGCTGAGAGTCTCGTCCAGCACCTGCCTGGAGGCGCCTGCCTCGACCGCGCGGATGGTGAACTGAACCGGTGGCGCGCCGATTTCGAGCGCTGCCGGCAGGATCCCCAGCGCGACCGAGAGGATCGCATCCGGCGGGATCGGGATCGGCCTCGTGGTCCAGCTCCGCGAACGTTGCGGCAGTGCGACTGCACGCACCAGGACCCGCAGAGTGTTCTTGTGCTTGATAGCGGGTATCTCGAGGTCGAGCGCAACTTCTGTCGAGGTGCCCCGTGTCAATATGGCGGGCAGGGCAACGAAGCCGACCTCGTCGAGAGTCGCGACGGTCGGGGTGAGGGCGACCGTGCGGCCCAGCAGGTATTCGGGAAGCTGTAGATCGACCCTGATCCGTCGCGATTCGGGCCAGGGTACTTCTTTATCAAGGAGAGGAAAACTTGGCAGGCAGCCGAAACTCGGCCGGATCTCGTCGTCGATCTGGCAGCTGGCTGGGACGCCCAGTGGATGGACGAGCGCGTCGGTCAGTCGTGCGACGGTGCTCAGGGCGGGTGCTTCATTGTGCTGGTTGCAGCCACCGGCCAGCAGGGCGACGAGGAGGGGCAGGGTCGCACTTCGCCAGAGGCGGGTCCGGCAAAACC
>VFKT01000036.1 GCA_009885395.1 Deltaproteobacteria bacterium
GCTGCGCTACGCCGACGAGACCGCCGCCTATACGCTGACCGATCGCGGCACCTGGCTTTCGCAACAAAGCACCCTCAAGGGGCTTGAGGTTCTGGTCGGAGGAAAGTCGATCGAGGAGAACCACGACCCAAGTCTTCGCAATCCCTACGGCGTGATCCTGATCAATCCGAAGAAAAGTGCGGCGATCCAAAAGGATCTCGCAACCCGCTTCGTGGCCTGGATCACCTCGCCCGAGACCCAGGCCAAAATCGGGACCTTCGGCCGGGAGCGTTATGGCCAGGCTCTCTTCATCCCAACCGCAGCCAAACCCGCCGGTTGAGTTGATCGGAGAGCGAGCCGATTTGAACGACGAACCTTCCGGTACGCTGGGACGTGCGCTGATTGAAGCCTTGCAGCTGCTCGCCAGCGGCGACCGCGCGTTGCTCGATATTCTTGGCCTGACGCTGGAAGTCTCACTGGCGGCCTTGCTGATCGCGGCGGTCATCGGGTTGCCGCTCGGGGCGACACTTGGCTTGACAAACCGATTGCCGCTGCGCGGCCTGGTGCGTGCCGTCCTCTATACCGGCATGGGCTTACCACCTGTGGTGGTCGGGCTTTTCGTCTACCTGCTGCTGTCTCGCGCCGGACCATTCGGGGAACTCGACTGGCTCTTCACGGTACGCGCCATGGTCGCAGCCCAAACAATTCTTGCCCTACCCTTGGTGGTCGGGCTGACCTGGGCCGCCGTCGAAAGCGTCGATCCAGAACTTCGCCCGCAACTGCTCGCCCTTGGGGCAACCCGGGGCCAGATCGCGGCCACAATTCTGCGCGAAGCCCGGGCCGGCGTGCTGGCGGCAATCGCAGCCGCCTTCGGTGCGGCGGTCTCGGAAGTCGGTGCCGTGATGCTGGTCGGTGGCAATATTGAAGGCCAGACGCGGGTCCTCACGACGGCGATCGTGCTCGAAACGCGGCGCGGGCGCTTCGCGCTTGCCTGCGCGCTCGGGCTGGTGTTGCTGCTGGTCAGCTTCGTCATCAATCTCGCCCTGCTGCGTGCCGGCGAGAGACGGACACCTGCCCATGCCGATTGATCCGGTTCTCAAACTGACGGATTTGCAGCGGCGCTACGCCGGTCGCCTGGTGGTTGACGTGCCCGGGCTCGAAATCCGCGGCGGCGAGTTGCTGGCGATCGTCGGTCCGAGCGGCTCGGGGAAGTCCACGCTGCTGCGGCTGCTGGGAGGGCTCGAAACGCCGGACCAGGGACGCATCTTTTACCGCGATCGACCGACCGTCCCGCCGCTGCCCTTGGCCATACGGCGCGAAACCACCATGGTCTTCCAGCACCCGCGGCTGCTTTCCCGATCGGTTTCGGATAATGTCGGGATCGGCCTCCGGCTGCGCGGCATCGGTCGAGATGCGGCGAAAACTCGTATCGACGCGATGCTCAAGCAGGTCGGCCTCGAAGCTCTCGCCGAGGCACCGGCGCAGCGGCTTTCGGGTGGCGAGAAGCAGCGGGTCGCCCTGGCCCGGGCACTCGTCTTCGAACCGACGGTGCTGCTGCTCGACGAACCAACCGCCAACCTCGACCCGCATAACGTCTCGCTGATCGAGGACCTGATCAGCCGGGAGCGGCGCCAGCGCCCGCTCACCATCGTTCTCGTCACGCATAACGTTTTTCAGGCGCGACGGCTCGCCGACCGCTGCGCCCTGCTCCTTGGCGGGCGGCTGGTCGAGGTGAGCGACACCGAAAGCTTTTTCCAATCCCCGGCCGACGCCCGGGTCACGGCCTTTGTCCGAGGGGAAATGGTCTATTAGGATGATCCCCAAGATGAAGGTCGTCCTTCGCAACATTTTTTCCGAGTCGATCCGCGCCAAGCAGGTCTTCTTCGACGAACACAGCGATACGCTGATCCGCGTCGCGGAACTCTGCGCCGAGGCCCTGCGGCAAGGGCATAAGCTCCTGCTTTTCGGCAATGGCGGCAGCGCGGCCGACGCTCAACATATCGCTGCAGAGTTCGTGAACCGTTTCCGCATCGAGCGGCGACCGCTGCCGGCGATTGCCTTGACGACCGACACCTCCACCCTGACCTCGATCGGCAACGATTACGGCTTCGAGTACATTTTCTCGAAACAGGTCGAAGCTCTCGGCGCGGCCGGCGATGTCGCGATCGCGATCTCTACCAGTGGCGGCTCGCCGAACGTGCTGCGCGGCATCGAGGCCTGCGGCAACGTCGGCTGTTTCGTGGTCGGCCTGACGGGAGGCGATGGCGGCGCGATGCGCGACGAAGTCGATTTCCTCCTGAACGTCTCGGCAACCAAAGAAACAGCCCGGGTCCAGGAGACCCATATCCTCGCCTGTCACGCACTCTGCGATCTGATCGACCGCCTGCTCTTTCCCGGTGTCCGTGCGGCGGGGCCAGCCGCATGAGCCCGCGTCGCAGCAAACCCTCGTCGGGGGGAGCCGTAGTCAGCGCTGCACCCTCTCTTGGGGAACTCGTAGTTCCGCCTCTGCCCTTGCCGGCCCGGGTGCGTCTCAAATTTGGCGAGACGCGCACCTGGCCGCTCGCAAAACGGCCGAGCAAGGTCGATACCTCCTTGATCGGCCGGGCTTTCGAGCCGGGTCTTTCCTTCGTCGACTGGCTCGATCGATTGCCGAATATCCTGGCCGCCGGCGATTTGCGCCATGCCGTCGCCGCCATCGCCGAGGCTCGCCGGCGCGGCCGCGGCGTCGCGCTCGGCATGGGTGCGCATCCGATCAAGGTCGGGCTGAATCCGGCGATCGTCGATCTGCTCGAACGTGGCATCCTCACCTCGCTCTCGCTCAATGGCGCCGGCATCATCCATGATTTTGAGATGGCGATCGCAGGCAAGACTTCCGAAGATGTCGGCCCCGGCCTGGAAAGCGGGAAATTCGGGATGGCGCGCGAGACCGGGGCGATCCTCAACCGCGTCATCCGCGACGCCGCCCGGGATGGACTCGGACTCGGCGAAGCCGTCGGACGTCATATCAACCGCAAACGTTATCCCAATCGTCAGGCGAGTCTGCTGGCGACCTGCGAAAGACTTGGCGTCCCGGCGACCGTGCATGTCGCCATCGGCACCGACATCATCCATATGCACCCCTCGGCCGACGGGGCCGCGATCGGCGCGACGTCGCTGCAAGATTTTCATCGCCTCGCCGAGATCGTCGCCGGTCTGGCTGGAGGGGTCTACATCAACCTGGGATCAGCGGTGATCCTGCCCGAGGTCTTCGTCAAGGCATTGAACCTGGCGCGCAATCTGGGCCATCGCGTACGCCCGATTACGACTATCGACCTTGATTTTCTACGCCACTACCGACCCGGGGTGAACGTGATCGCGCGGCCCACCTCGACCGGTGGGCGCGGACTGCGGATCACGGGCCACCACGAAATCCTCTTCCCCTTGCTGGCGCAGGCCATACTTGAGAATCTGGCTGCACCGCGCCGGAAACCGCGTCCATGATCGACGACCCCACAGACCCCGCCGCTGGGGATCGCGAACGGCTCACGCCACCGCCGATTCCGCAACCCGTGCGGCTGCGCGAGCTGGACCCTTCATTGCCGCCCCCCCCTGCGGCGACGGCCAGCACGGCTAGCGCAACCGGGGTGGCCGCCACCACGCCGCCGCCCATCCCACGGCTCGGGTCCATAGCCGGGCTCTCGAGTTCGCCTTGGCTGCACGTCGTGCTTTTCCTGGCGACGCTGGCGACAACCACCCTGGCCGGGGCCTTCGGCGCGGGCGAAAATCCTTTCGTTTCCCCGCCGGCATTGCTCGCCGGCCTGCCCTTCTCGTTGACGTTGCTGGCGATCCTGTTCTCACACGAAATGGGACACTGGCTGCTGGCACGGCACCATCGCGTCCCGACCTCGCTGCCCTATTTCATCCCGGCGCCACCATTTTTGGTTGGGACGTTTGGGGCCTTCATCCGTATGCGCGGTACGCCGCGCTCGCGCCAGGCCCTCTTCGATATCGGCGCCGCCGGCCCCTGGGCGGGCTTCGTCGTCGCCCTTCCCGCCATCATGCTGGGTCTCGCCTGGTCGGAAGTACGCCCGCTGGAAGCCAGTGCAGCACTCGGCCTCTCTTTCGGCAATTCCATTCTTTTCGCGGGCTTGACTCAACTCATCCTCGGCGTTCACCCTGACGATGTGACGATTCTTCTGCATCCGGTTGCTCTTGCGGGCTGGTTTGGGCTCTTCGTCACATTCCTGAACCTGTTGCCGGTCGGACAACTCGACGGCGGGCACGTCGCCTATGCTCTCTTCGGGCGCAGCCATCGCTGGATCGCAAGGCTCTTCATGGGTGTGCTGCTGGTGCTGGGGATACAGGGTTGGGATGGCTGGTTCCTATGGGTTTTTCTGCTGGCCTTCGTCATCCGGGTGGACCACCCGGATACGGCCGACCGCGAGACGCCGCTTGATAGACGGCGCAAGCTGGCGGCCTGGCTCACGGTCCTTCTTTTTGTGTTGACTTTCATGCCGGAGCCTCTGATCCTGATGGACGAGGATCAAGCCGCCATTGCGCCCGGACACGAGCGCGAAGCCCCTCGTCCCCAACCGCAGCAGGCCCCTGATCCGGCGAATGGCCTCCTGGCCACCTGAGGAATCTTATGAGCGATCGACTCTCCTGGGACGACTATTTCCGACAAATCACCCGCCAGGTGGCGGAACGCTCGACCTGCACCCGCGCCAAGGTCGGAGCTGTGATCGTGCGCAGCAAAAGCATTCTTGCGACCGGCTACAACGGCTCGCCCTCGGGACTACCGCATTGCACCGACGTCGGCTGCCTGGTCTATCGATCCACCACGCCTGCCGGCGAGATCGAGGAGAATTGCTTCCGCACGATCCATGCCGAGATGAATGCCATCGCCCAGGCTGCGCGGCACGGCACTTCGATTGAAGGCGCCGCCATCTACGTCACCCACTCGCCCTGCATCCATTGTATGAAGGTGCTGGTGAACTCGGGCATCGAAACGATCTACTACGAACGGCCTTACAAGCTCGATACCGTGGCCGAAATTTTGCGCTACACACACGTGCAGATGCACGCGCTCGGCTGAAGCCCCCGCCGGCCGATCCGCTCGGCCGTGGGAAGCCCCACCTGCCCGACCACCGAAGGATCGGCTTTCGATCACTCCGACGTCCCGTCAACCAGACGATCGCCAAGCCGACGTGGTTCCGACGACTGAAGGACCAGCTTTCGATCACCCCGACGAGCGCCTTGATAAGAGCACAGCCCCAGCCCTCGATCTGCTTCAATCCACTTTTTCTTTATTCGTGCCGCGCCCAGGTTCAGCGGCATCTTCCATTTCGCCCCAGTTCTCGTTGAACGAGAGCAATGTGGCCGGGGGTGGATCGAGCATCAGCTCGGTGACCGCGCAATTGCTCATCACCCGTTTCCAGTTGCGATAATCGCCGTCGAGAATCTGTCCCAGCGCCATGCTGAGTCCGCCACCATGGGTGACGACAATGACGCGCTCACCGGGATGGCCCTGCGAAATCTCCTCGAGAATACCGACGAAGCGGGTCGATACGGCGAGCGGCGTCTCACCCCCGTGCGGCGCAAAATGGGGATCTTCGCGAATCGCATCCCAGAGCCGGTGGGTATCGTGCAGCTCGCGGTAGGTCTTGCCCTCCCAGGAGCCAAGATCGTATTCGCGAAGCCTCGCATCGGTCCGAAGCTCGAGGCCAAGCGCAGCCGCGATCGGAGCGGCGGTATCGCGGGTGCGCGCGAGATCGCTGGAATAGATCGCGACCGCCTCGATCCGCCCGGCCATGGCGCGCGCCAGGCGGGCGGCCTGCTCGTGGCCGCGTGGGCTGAGGGCTGTGTCAGTCGAGCCGTGCCAGATGCCGCCGGTATTGGCATCGGTTTGGCCGTGTCGAACGAGAGTGAGAATGCTTCGCGTCATGAGCCCTCCGCGCGCTCGCCAACTGGCAGCGCGACTCCCCTGCCATTATCGACGGCGACATGGATCCGCGACCCCTGGCTGGCATCAAAGTCATCGATCTGACCCGCGTCCTCGCCGGGCCCTATTGCACGCTGGTGCTCGCCAATCTGGGCGCGCGGGTGATCAAGGTGGAACGCCCGGGCCGTGGCGACGATGTTCGCGATGTCGGGCCCTTCCGTGGCGGCAAAAGTCTCTACTTCTCGGCGCTGAACTACGACAAGGAATCGATCGCGCTCGATTTGAAGGCCGACGCCGACCGGAAGATTTTCGAGGACCTGCTGGCGGATGCCGACGTGCTGGTCGAAAACTATCGGCCCGGCACCATGCAACGGCTCGGCTTCGGTTTTGACGTGCTGCACGCGAAGTTTCCCCGGCTGATCTATGGCGCGGCCTCGGGCTTCGGCCAGACCGGCCCGCTGAGTCCGCGTCCGGCCTACGATATGGTGGTGCAGGCGATGAGCGGAATGCTAAGCCTGACGGGCCACCCCGAGCATCCGCCCGCCCGGGTCGGGGTGTCGATTGGCGATATCGCGGCGGCGCTTTTTCTCGCCATCGGCATTTCCTCGGCGCTCTACAAACGCCATGAAACCGACGAGGGCGTGTTGGTGGACGTCGCCATGCTCGATTCGCAAGTGGCGATCCTCGAGAACGCGCTCACCCGGTATCTGGTCACTGGCGATATCCCGGGCCGCACAGGCACCCGACACCCCAATATTTCACCTTTCCAGGCCTTTACGACTGCCGACGCGCAAGTGGTTGTTTGCGCCGGACACGACGAGGTCTACCACGTTTTCTGCGACACGATCGGCCGCGCCGATATGAAGACCGATCCCCGCTTCGTCAGCGCCGAGGATAGGCGCGTCAATGTCGAAGCGATGCAATTTGAGATCGAGACCGTTCTGCGGCAGCACCCCGGCAACTATTGGCTGGAGCGCTTCGAGGCGGCGGGCGTGCCCTGCTCTGCCGTGAACTCGGTCGCCGAGGCGGCCCGATTGCCGCAGCTTGCGGCCCGCGAAATGATCCGAGAAATCGCCGATCCGGCGATCGGGCCCTTGTTCGTCGCCGGCAACCCGATCAAAATCTCGGGCGTTGCCGAACCGGCCATGCACCGCCCGCCACCGGCGCTTGACGAAAATCGGGCCGATATCCTGGCCGAACTGAAAGCCCGATCACGCTGAATATCGGGTGCGACAGACCCGCCTTGTGCAGAAGCTACCCCGAACTCAAGCCCGCGTCGGCATCAGCTCCCAATGGTCCATATCGAGCAACACACGCGGATCGTGACGTGAGCGGCCTTTTTCATCCTTGATTTCGATCGCGAAATCGGGTTCCCCCGCCGGGTTGAAATCCTTGACCGCAATCAGCCGGAGGCGCAAGGCACCGAAGCCCGTGCCCGCCACCAGATGCGTTTCAAGCACATCGGTAAATGAATAAATGGTCGTGCCGGCATAACAAGGATTGGCATGGGCGCCAGAGTTCATCGCCACGATCCCCGAGCGGTTCTCCAGCCCGTTGAGAGCCTGGGCATAGGCCACCGACATGGGCAGCCCGCCATAAACGAGCGGCCGGCCTTGTGTGAGGATGGCGTCGAAATGGACCTTGGCTGTGTTCTGGAAAAGCCGGGTGTAGCTGGTGTGGTCGGACGTGTTCACCGTCATCCCATCGTGGTGGAAAATGCGTTCGCCGGGCTGATAATCCTCGAACAGGAAGCGGCCGCCGGTCTTGGCGGCCGTGGGCAGCTCGCCCTCGAAACGCGGCAAATCCTCCACCGCCACCGCCTTCTGCAGAACGGGGACGAAAGGCTCGTCGAGGAAGCGGGTCGCAAGCGCGGTATCGCGCTTCTTCACCATCACCCAGCGGGTGTATTCGAGGACAATTTCGTCGCGCTGGTTGCGAGCTATGGTCTTGACCCAGACGTTGCCGGTCTCGCGGTTGGAGTTCTCCTTCAGGCCGGTGATCTCGATCCCGGTGGTGATCTCATCGCCGTAAAAGACCGGCTGCCGCCAGACCATGCCGGCATAACCAAGATTGGCACGGGCATTGAGCGAGATCTGTCGTACGGTCTGGGCGATGACGAGATGGAAAACGATCAGCGGATGGACGCGACCCTCGGCGCTGCAGAAGCGCGCGGTGCGATCGTTGGTGGTCGCGATATGAAGCGCGGTCTCGGCCGCGCCGAGCACGCGCGGTACCGGGCATAGGCTGCGGCGGCCGAGCTCGAAGTCCTCAAAAAAATTCCCCAAATCACCCTTCATCGATCGGTCCTCCACGACATCGGCGGGTGGGCTCTAACAGGGGCCGGGCAGCCAGTGCCAAGGCTCGGAGAGGGTGGCGGCCCGATGGTCTCCTCGCGTCAGGGCGCCAAGGCTGCCGGCGTCTCATGGTCCTGCTCGGCCGCCGCCATCAGACGCGCGAGGTTTTGGCGATGCCCCTCGCGATCGATACGATAGGGCAGCAAGCAGGCCATCGAGCCGAGATAGAGCCCGGCCACAATCGGGGCATAGACGGCACCCAGCCACCAAAGGGTCTCGGGCGGCACCTCTCCCGGTTTCGCACCTGCGGGGAACCCGACCGCCGTGAGCAAAAGCCCCGAACCGAGAACTCCCAAGCCGGAAACGATCTTCTGCACGAACATCCGGGCGGCGAAGAAGGTCCCCTCCGAACGGCGGCCGGTCCGCAGCTCACTTTCCTCGACGATATCGGCGACCATCGCCGAGACCAGAATGCTCGAGGTGATGACCAGGGCGATCTCGATCATGGTGAAGGTCGCCAGCGTCGGTAGCAATGTCGAGCTGCCGTTCTCTGGCATCACGTCGAGAAGACGCAGCACGATTGGCACGGGGATCAGGGTGAAGCCCGCCAGTCCCGTCGCAAGCGCCGCCTGCTTCTTGCCCCAACGAGCCGAGATCCGCGGCGTCGCGGCAAAGGCCAGCAGGGCCGCCGGAAAATAGGCGAGGACCAGCCACAACATCTGCTCGGCAGTCAAGCTCCAAAAAAAGGTACTGAAGTAGATACTCAACGCCGAGGACAAACCGGCCGCCGCCGCGCCGAACAAGCCGCCGAGAAAGAGGGCGAGAAAATTCCGATTGGCGAGCGACTCTGCAAGTTCACGCAACATCCGCCGCAATTCGAAGGGCTGTGCGGGCGGAGGCGATTTCAAATTCGGGATATGCCGATGTGTCCCAAGCGCCGAGACCAGGATCGCGCTTACCATCAGCAGCGCCGCGATCAAACCATAAACCCGGTAGCCCTCGATATTGAGCTGGCCGATCGGTTGCGCCGGTGTCGGGTGCAGCAACACGCCGTAGGCGATCACCGCCATCACCAGCCCGCCCCACCAGCCAAGCAGGTAGCGCAGGCTCATCATCGCGGTACGCTCGTCGTAATCGTCGCTGAGTTCGGCGACGAGTGCGGTGCTCGGGATCTCGTAGACGGCGATGAAGAGGCGGACCAGCACCGCCATGCCGACAAAATAGGCGAAAAGCCCGTCGCCCTCGAGACCACGCGGCGGCGCAAACAGCATCCAAAACGCCAGCCCAACGGGGATCGCGGCGGCATACATGAAAGGATGCCGACGCCCCCAACGCGAATGCAGATGGTCGGAGGCATGACCGACGATCGGATCGACGATGGCGTCGCAGACCAGAGCGATCAGGATACCGAGGCCAACCCTCGACGGCGGCAGGCCGAGCACCTGGCCGTAGTAGAAAAGCAGGAAAAAGGCGAAGCCACTGTCCTTGACGCCGAAAGCGACCGAGCCGATACCGTAGAAGAACTTGGTCCTGGAATCGACCTTGGTGCCCATGCTTCGCTGCTTCCCGCCCGGGTTGAGTCGCGGGCCCGAACCGACGCGCGCCACCTGCCTCGGAACCCCCACCGTCTTCTGCGGGTTGGCTGCCGCCAACGCAAGCCCTCCTCAAGCCCGGAAAACGAAAGGGGCGCCCCCCGCAAGGGAGGCGCCCCTTTCCTGGAACCTTGGGAGCCAGCCAGCCACCGTGCCCGGACATCAAACTCGTTGACGCCCAGGTCGATGGCCGCTTCAGGGCACCGGCGTCGGCGTCAGGGGCAACCAGCGGTGCTATTAAAGCTCGCGTTCATGGCGGTGTCCAACGCGCCGTTGATCGTGATGACGATCCCCGAGTAGATGCCACCATTCGTACCGAGCTTCGATTCCATCTTCACCTTCGCCGCCGCGACGCAGGCCGCCTGGATAGAATTAATCGAAGTCGTGGTGCACTGGGTCGTGCTATCGGTCGTCCCACCGCCACCCTTGCTGCCCTTGGTGTCGCCTTCACAGCTGCCAAAGCATTTGAAGAGGCTCTGCGAGTATTTGCTGAGTTCGCCGATATCCTTGGCAACGGTCGGCATGTCCCTGCCATCCACACTGCCGAGAATACCGACGAGAAGGCCCAAAGCATCGAGCTGGACGTAGGTTGGGCCGTGACTATTCTGCCAAGCAAGAAGGTCGGCGTACGGCTGGAGGCCGGCGGCACTGGCGTTGCTGTCGCCCGGGCACTGCATACCCTGGTAGTCCGTGAGTTGATCCCCAGTCGCCGACTTCTTCAAATAGTCGACCTTACCCTCGCACGCGCCGAGCGCATCTGCGAAGCTCGAGCCAGCCGCCATCGGCGCCATTGCCGTCGCCATGACGCAATCCTGCGCGATGACAGTCGTGCCGTATTTGCTTTCGCAGCTGACAGCCGCCTTTACCGCGCAGGCAACGAACTTGGCGCCCTGCTTGTAGATGTCCTTCAGCTGACCGAACGAGGCCTTTTCGGTTGGTACAACGAGGTCCGGGATCCAGGCCTCGGCCGCATTGGCCGACACCAGCACGGCACCGCCGGCAATCATCATCTTCAGAGTTGAGTTCTGCATGCTTCGAGATCCTCTTGGGCTGTTTGGGGCGGACACGGAAGACTTGGGAGACCAAGTCAGGCGTCGGCCTGTGGTTGGAGATTTCAAAGCTACGCCTAAAGCGCAATTCGCCGCAAGGGCAAAAGATGCTGCTGCGCAAAAAATCTCGCGGCTGTCCCACCAGGTGGGAGGAACGGGGCAAAAGAGAAGGGGCACCCTCCTTTCGGAGAGCGCCCCTTCTTTCATCCGGCAAGGCCATCCTTGCTACCGGAGCCGGTTGTCAAGGAATCGACGACCGATTCCTGTAGCGATTTCAGCCGGAATCAGAACAGCGACGAGCCGTCGACGAAGGCACCACTCGGCGAGCCGTCACAGCCCTCGGTGTTGTTCCAGAGCGAGTTTCCGGCGGTGTCCAGCGCACCGTCGATCAAGCCGATCAGCGCCGCATAGGGGCCGCCGCCGGCTCCGAGCTTCGACTCCATCTTGCCCTTCGCGCCGGCAACGCAGGCCGCCTGCGCCGGATCCTCCGCAGTGGTCGTGCACTGGCCCGTGCTATCGGTCAGCCCACCGCCACCCTTGGAGCCCTTGGAATCAGCTTCGCAGGCACCGATGCATTTGAAGAGGCCCTGACTGTATTTGCTGAGTTCGCCGATATCCTTGCCAATCGTCTTCGTATCCCTTTCGTCGGCATAGCCCAAAGCGATCGCTAAGATGCCCAGCGCGTCGAGTTGCGCGTAGGTGGGGCCATGTGAATTCTGCCATTCCTCGAGGTCCCCGTAATCCTGGTTGCCCGCCAACTGCATGTCGCTGTCGCCGGGGCATTCCATCGCGGCATAATCATCCTCGGAGCCAGCCGATTTCTTCGAGTAATCGAGCTTCCCCTCGCATCCGGCGAGCGCCTCTGCGAAGCCCGAGCCGTCCGGTTCGGTCATTACTGCCGTCGCCATGCTGCATTCCTGCGCTGCTGGATCCACGCCGTATTTACCTTCACACTTGACCGCCACCTTCACCACGCAAGCCACGAACTTTGCGTTCTGCTTGTAGATATCGACGAGCTGCCCGAACGAGGCCTTCTCGGCATCGTTCGACAGGTCTGGAACCCAGGCCTGGGCCACACCGGCGGATGCCAGCAAAACGCCGGCAGCAAGGGTCATCTTCAGAGTTGGGTTACGCATTGCTTGAGAGCCTCCTTGAGGTTTAGGGCCAGACTCACGGAAAGGTTGGGGCCGGGTCCGGGACTGGCCGAGTTTACAACTCCCGAAATTACGCCCAATCCGCAATTTTCCGCAAGCGGTTATCGCATCCCGGAATCATAAAAGGGGACGTGCGTTTAATTTTCTCGAAAAAGTTTAATTTTTTTGCGGCCGCGGTCGGCCCGGGACAAGCTCCCGCCTGAGCAAGGCCGAAGCTCCCTTGGCCGGTTTTGGCCCGTGCCGCCGTCTCGATCGCCCCGCTTCGCGGCCGGGCTGTGGCCCGCTCCGCCCGTCGTCCGGCCGTGCTAGCGAGGCCCGAAATGCCGCCAACTCGTCATGTTTTCGTGACCCAGGACTACCCGCCCGCCGCCGGCGGAATGGCCAGACGGCATTCGGATCTCTGTCGACGCTTCGGCGCACGCGACCTTCTGGTCTCGACGGTCACCTCCCCCGGCGGCGCGACCTTCGATGCCGGAGAGACGATTCCCATCGAACGAGTATCCTTCGGTTTCGAGGACGCCCATCTGCTGACGAACCAATGGCGTTGGTACCGTCAGCTCGCACGACAGGCCGTCCCCAACCGCCAGCTTGTGGTGCATTGCGGCAACATCCGACCGTGTGGCTACGCCGTCTGGTGGCTGCACCAACGCCGCCGGGTCCCCTACATCGTCTACGTCTACGGCAGCGACCTGATCCGAGAGGGCATCAAGGCGAAGAGCCCGCTGCGGCGGCGCATGAGCCGCCGTATCCTCGGCGACGCGGCGGGTCTGGTGGCGATCTCGGACTGGACCGCAACCGTCGCGGCCGATCTGCTCGCCTCGCTCGGCATCGAGCGGCCCCCGCCGATCGCCACCATCGATCTCGGCACGGATCCGCTCTTCTTCCATCCCGGACCTCATTCCGGACGCCTGCGCTCAAGCCTGCCCCTGGGAGACGGCCCCGTCCTCTTCACGGCGGCGCGGCTGGTCCCCCATAAAGGCATCGACATCGGCCTGCGCGTGCTGGCAGACCTCCGGCCGCAGCATCCATCGCTTCGTTATCTGGTCGCGGGCGAAGGGCGGGACAAATCGCGGCTGCAAATCCTTGCCGCAGAACTCGGCGTGGCTGATGCGGTGGTTTTCGCCGGCGCTCTCAGCGAGGTCGATCTCGCCGAAGCCCACGCGATGGCGACGGTCTACCTCGGCCTGTCGCGCGTGCATGCGACCGTCAACGTCGAGGGTTTCGGGCTCGTCTTCTCCGAAGCTGCCGCGAGCGGGGTGCCCAGCGTGGCTGGCGACAGCGGCGGCGTGCGCTCGGCCGTCCGCGACGGCGAGACCGGCTTCCTCGTGCCGCCCGAGGATGTCATTGCTGCCAGCGCCGCCGTGCAGCGCCTGTTGTCGGACACTGAATTACGCGGAAGGATGGGAGCCGCCGGGCGCCACGCGGTGGAAACCCATTTCAACCTCGATCGGATGGCCTTTGAGACCCATGCCTTCGTCGATTCGGTCACAACCGGGTCAAGTTACGACTAAGCTCGGAGTGCTGCCCGCGAGCGCGACGGCCGGACGCGCCCGGCCCGGGCTGTCGCAGGCACGGTCTTGTCTTCTTCAAATGCAAAGAATGGCCGCAGAGCTTCTCCCGTTGCGGTCTCGCCGCGGCCGGCGATCTCCCGGGGCGGTCCTTCCGCGACCAGATGCCCCCCGCGCACGCCGCCGTCGGGCCCCAATTCGATCATCCAATCCGCTTCAGCGATAAAATCCAGATTATGCTCGACAACAACGACGGTATGGCCCCGATCGACCAGCCCGTGCAAGACTGCGACGAGCTGCGCGATGTCGGAAAGGTGCAATCCCGTCGTCGGTTCGTCGAAGAGCAGAAGCCTTCGCTCCGCGGCCTCTCCCGCATCGACGAAGGTCGCAAGCTTGAGTCGCTGCGCCTCGCCTCCAGAAAGCGTCGCCGTCGACTGGCCGAGCGTGAGATAGCCCAGGCCCACCTCGCGGATCGCACGCAGTCGGGCACAGACCCGCGGTCGGTCTGAGAAAAAGGTCTGCGCCTCGTCGATCGTCATAGCAAGGATTTCATCGATGCTCCGGCCGCGAAAACGGATCGCCAGCACGGCCGGGCGAAAGCGCCTTCCGTTGCAGGCCTCGCAGGTGACGGTGAGGTCGGCCATGAAATGCATTTCAAGCGTCACCACACCCATGCCACTGCAAGGCTCGCAGCGCCCGCCAGCGGCGTTGAAGGAAAACGCCCCAGGAGCCAGGCGCGCCGCCTTCGCCGCGGGGGTTTCGGCAAAGAGCCGACGAACCTCGTCCCAGGCCTTCAAGTAGGTGGCCGGATTCGAACGCGCCGAACGACCCACGGGGGCCTGGCTCATCAGCACCGCCTCGCTGAAATTCGTGAATCCGTCGATCGAATCGCAGGCGCCCGGTTCAGCCGCGAGCCCACGTTCGCGCAGCCAACCCTGGTAGAGCACCTGTTCGACCAGAGTCGATTTGCCGGAACCCGAGACACCCGTCACACAGCTGAGCTGCCCGACGGGGATGCGGACATCGATAGCCGCCAGATTGTTCTCGCGTGCCCCGCGAATCCAGACGCAAGGCCCCTCGAGCGGGACGGTACGCCGGACGGAAGGGCGCCCCGAGAAGCGCGTTTGCAACAACCGCCCCGTCAGGGACGAAGCCGAGCGCAACCCGGCTGCCGGCCCCGCCCAGACGATTTCGCCCCCACCCCTGCCACCGCCCGGGCCGATATCGATCACATGCTCTGCGCCCTCGATCAGAACCGGGTCATGCTCGACAACGACGACGGTATTTCCGGCGTCAACAAGTTTACGCAAGACCTCCAACAATCTCTTCGAATCCCGCGCGTGCAAACCGACCGTCGGTTCATCCAGACAATATAAAGTATCCGTCAAGGCCGAGCCGAGCGCGCTGGCCAGATGGATCCGCTGGGCCTCGCCCCCGGAAAGGGTTCGGGCCTGGCGCGAGAGACTGAGGTAATCGAGACCGACCGCAAGCAGGTAGCCGAATCTTGCCTGGATGCCCTCAAGCAGAATCCCGGAACGCGACGAGAGCCGCGCGTCGCCGCCCAACCCCTCTGCCCATCTCCGTGCGCGATCGATTCCGAGTTCCGTGACTTCGGCGATGGTCAACCCACCCACCCGCGCCGTGAGAGCTTCCGGGCGAAGCCTGGTCCCAGAGCAGGAGGTACACGGCGCATAGCCGCGATAGCGCGCCAGCAGAACCCGAATATGTGTTTTGTAGCGCTTGCTTTCGAGCCAGCGGAAAAAACCATGCACGCCCGGAAAGCGTTGGCGCCGGCCCTTTGCCCCGGCCGGCTCGCCGTCGAGCACCAGCGATCGGCCTGCTTCGTCAAGCGCCGTCCAGGCACAATCGGTGGCGACGCCATGCTGGCGCGCCGCTCGCAACAACCATTCCTGCATCTCCAGACCGCTCGGCGTGGTCCAGGGCACGACGGCGCCGTCTGCGAGCGAACGCGAACCATCCGGGATCACCTTGTCGATGTCGATCCCGGTGAGCCGCCCGAATCCTTCGCAGGCCGGGCAAGCTCCGAGCGGACTGTTGAAGGAGAAGAGCTGTGGCGTCGGCAGCGGCAATTCCAGATCGCAACCACGACAGGTGAAGCGCCGATCGAGTTCGATCGTGCGGCCCTGATCAACCAAGACCAATTGAACCCGCCCGGCGCCGAGCGAGAAGGCCGCTTCAAGAGCTTCCCGCACGCGAGCCCGGGCTGTTGTTCCGCTGCGAATGCGGTCGACCACCACCGGAAGAATTGTTCCCCCGGTGCGATCCCGCGCAACGGAAGGAGCCGCCGGCGCCGAGCCGGATCTGCTTCGGGCGTCGTTTACAAGATCGGAAATGACGCCTCCGATCGCCGGTTCGTCCAACCTCTGCAGACGGCCCTCCAGCCAAAGCCGTCGATGACCTGCCTCAAGCAGCTCCTTCAGAACAAGCCCGAGCGGCCTTTCCAAGGTCGCAACCGGCGCAACGATCAAAACAGCGGTTGCGGGCACCAGCGTCTCCATCTCCGCGAGCCCGCTCTCGGGAGAGTCGACCAGCACCCGGCCGCCGCAGGTCGGGCAGGCCACCACGCCCGCCTGGGAAAAGAGCAGACGCAGATGGTCATTGATTTCGGTGATGGTCCCGACGGTGGAGCGCGCGTTGCGGATCGTATTCTTCTGCGCGAGTGCGATCGCCGGCGGGATATTGGAAAGGAAATCGACATCCGGCCGTTCCATGCGCTCAAGAAAGAGTCGCGTGTAGGTCGACATCGATTGCACGAAGCGACGCTGGCCCTCCGCATAGAGCGTGTCGAAAACAAGGCTCGACTTGCCAGAGCCCGAAGGCCCCGTCACCACGGTCAGCGCACGGCCGGGAATCGAGCACGAAATACCCTTGAGATTATGGGTGCGCGCGCCGCGGATCTCGATCGGAGTGACCTTGACGCGGGCCGGCCGCGCGCGACGGCCCGCTGGCATCGCTAGATCGCCTCGCTGACCATATCCTCGCGTACGCTGGGCTTCGGGCGATCGTCGATCGGGCCCCAATGTCGCTCGTCCGAGCCCAGGTAGATCTGGCGCGGTCGGCTGATCCGCTGCTCGGGATCGCGCACCATTTCTGCCCATTGCGCGAGCCAGCCGGAAGTCCGTGGGATCGCAAACAGCACTGGAAACATCTCGAGCGGGAAGCCCATCGCCTGGTAGATGATGCCCGAATAGAAATCGACGTTGGGGTAGAGCCGCCGCTGGACGAAATAATCGTCTTCGAGTGCAATCCTCTCGAGTTCCAGCGCGATATCAATCAGATGATTTCGGCCCGTGACCTCAAAGACTTCAAGCGCCAGCCGCTTGATGATCTGCCCACGCGGATCGAAGTTCTTGTAGATCCGGTGGCCGAACCCCATCAGCCGACCCTCGCCCCGCTTGAAACGCTGGATCGCGTTGGGAATCTCCTTGACCGAGCCGATTTCCTGCAGCATCCGCACCACCGCCTCGTTGGCACCACCGTGCAACGGGCCGTAGAGCGCAGCAATACCGGCGGCGATGGCCGAGTAGGGATCGACATCCGAGCTGCCAACCGCGCGCACGGCATTTGTCGAGCAGTTCTGCTCGTGGTCGGCATGCAGGATGAAAAGTACATCAAGCGCTCTCTCAAGCACCGGATCAGGCTTGTAGCGATTCTCGCTCATCCGAAACAGCATCGAGAGGAAGTTGCCGGTGTAACTCAGATCGTTGTCGGGCTGCAGATAGGGCAGCCCGCGCCGATGCCGATACGCCCAGGCGGCGATGGTTGGCATCTTGCCGATTAGTCGCCGTGTCTGAAGCCGTCTTGACTCCAAATCATGGATATTCTTCGCGTCTGGGTAGAAGGTTGAAAGCGCACCGATCGTGCCCAGCAGCATCCCCATCGGATGGGAGTCGTAACGGAAGCCATCCACAAAATTTTTGATGTTCTTGTGGACCATGGTGTGGAGAGTGATGTTCTGCGCCCAGCGAGCATAATGCTCCTGGTCGGGCAGCTCACCCTTGACGATCAGATAGGCGGTTTCGAGGTAGTTGCTCTTCTCGGCCAGCTCCTCGATCGGGTAGCCGCGATAGCGCAAAATGCCGCGCTCGCCGTCGATGAAGGCGACCTGACTTTTGCACGAAGCCGTGTTCAGGAAGGCCGGGTCGTAGGAGCGCAGGCCGGGGTCATCCTCGCCCGTTTTGATCTGGGCGATGTCGCGGGCGTGGATGGCGCCGTGCTCAATCGGGACCTCGTAGCTCTTGCCGGTCCGGTTATCCGTGATCGTCAGCGTTTCCTTCGCCATGCCCATCCCCCAAATTCCTCGCAGCACTTCATTCATAGGCCCCGACCCGGCCTCGTGCCAGCGAGGCCTCAGCCGGGGCTTTCCCACGGCCGTGCACGGCCAGCTCAAGGCTTGAAAGCCCAGCAACCGGGCGGCGCGGGCAGCGGCGCAGCAGGCCGCGCCGGCTCAGGCCACCGACTGGCGGTAGCGCGTCGTACTGTGGACCGGATCCTTATCGAACTGGGGGATGACCTTCTGCCCAAAGAGCTCGAGGCATTCGAGGGTTTCTTCCCGGCTCAGGTTGTTGGGCATGCCGAAGACCAGCTGATCCACGCCGGTTTTGCGGTAGGCCTCAAGCTGCTCGCAGATATCGTCGGGGTTGCCGCAGAGCAGCGCCCCCCGGTCGATCGCCGGCTGGACATGCTGGGGCGCGATCTGGATCGGCGGCTCGGGCCATACCGGAGCCCCGGCCGGCTTCGGGAAGGTGTCGTGGTAGAGGCAGACCAGGGAGAATAGATAGTTGCGATTGGGTCGGCTCGCCGCCTCCCGCGCCCGCTCCCGATCGGCAAAGCAGATCACGGAATTGGTGATCATGATATTGTTGTTGATGTAATCGCCCACCGGCTCCCGGCAGCCCGCGATGCCTTCTTTGTAGGCGTCGATCTGCGGCTTCATTTCGTGGATGGGCGAGAAGTTGAAGCCCAGCGCGCCCAACCCCATGCGGCCGGCCTTGGAGAAGGTGGCCGGATTGCCGCACGCCACCCAAAGAGGTGGATGTGAACTGCCATAGGGCTTGGGGAGGATATTATGCGGCTTGTCGATTGAAAAATGTTCACCCTTGAAGGTGTAGGCCTTTTCGCGGAACATCCGCGGCAATTGTTGAATGACTTCGTCCCACTCGGCCTTCGTCGAATTGATATCGTGGATGTTGAAGGTACCCACTTCGTGCGAGCCCGCACCACGACCGGTGCCAAACTCGAAGCGGCCTTCGGTGAGGTGGTCAAGCATCGCGACCCGCTCGACATTGCGCACCGGATGGTTCAC